>JAPYWT010000310.1 GCA_028276215.1 Thermoflexus sp.
AGTAGGGTGGGGCGCTCCCGTTCCACCCGCTGGGCCTGGGCCTCGGCGCAATCCTTCAGCGCCGCCCAGCCCCGTTCCCGCCACTCGGCGGCTTCGGTCTCCCCCAGCGCCCCCACCTCTACGGCGTAGGTCAGCCCCAGGTGGAAGCCCAGGTAGAGGGTCGCCAGGGTGTCCGATACCCGCAGGTGATAGTTCCGGTACTCCATCATCAGGCCGGCGCGGAAGTTCCGATGCTCATCTGGCAGGGTCCGGGCCAGGTAGTCCCAGTTGTCTGCCAACCAGAGGATGTACCCGGCCAGGGCGTGAGGGTAGCGGTCGGCTTCCGCCTGGGCATCGGTCAGCCGGTCCAGGTCCACGTCCCCCCGCCGCATTTCCACCGTGAGGATGCGGGCGGTCTCCGAAAAGCCTTCGGGGACCAGTTCGCCGGTGGAGAGGACCAGCGCGCGGGGGCGGTAGACGGTGCGCAGGGAGAGGTCTCCGGCCAGGCGGCCCCGGCCCGCGCGGTTGCCCACGGCGCGGACGATGTGGGCCGCATTCTGTTCCATTTCCCTGGCCCGATGCGGGTCACTCTGTGGGCAGAAGTCATCTATGACCAGAAGGGCGTCCTTTGCCAGGAAGCAGATTTTTTCCAGGTAGTTGCGGGTGCTTCCCCAAAGGAAGAGGTCCCGGTCGGTGAAACTGCCGTAGTGGGAGAGGGCCAGGGCGGCCAGGGTGGATTTCATTGCCCCGCTGACGCCGTAGGCCCAGAGGACAAAGGCGGGGTAGAGGATTTCCGCGATGGGGGCCAGGTAGACCGCCGCCCAGAAGGGGACGGTGACGGTCTCCGGCCCGACTGCCAGGAAGCGCAAACTGGCGCGCATCGCGCCGGCGGGGTCTTCCGGTCGGGTGGGCAGGCGGTAGCGGTCCAGGTCCCGGTCCAGTTCTACGGCCACGCCGTCCAGCCCCAGCGCACCGCTGGCGGTCAGGTAGACCCGTTTCCCGTCAATCTCCTGCCAGCCGGTATGCGTGTAGACGTAGCGGGGGGTGACGGACGTACTGCGCAGTTGAATGGCTTCCCGGACCTGGTCCCGGACGGTCGCGCCGGCGCGGATGACGGCGTGCGTGCCCCAGAAGGCGGTCACCCAGGCCATTTTCTCAAAGCGGTCGCTTTCCACGCGGACAGGGGGGAGAGGGGTGCCGTCCGCCAGGCGTCCCCGGACGGTGAAGAAGCGGGTGACGGTCTCCCCGTCATCCCGGGCCACGTCCTCAACGATTTCGGCGGTGAAGTTGCAGAGGGGGCGGGGGTCGCCTTCCCGCAGGGCGCAGATACAACCATCCTGGACGGTGTACCGCTCCGTCATCCCGTCCAGGCGGGCATACAGGCGGCGGCGGATCGTCTGCTCTTGCAGGTCCAGGTCCCGGGCGATCTGGCGGATGTAGCGGTCGCGGGTGACGGGGGGCAGGGGATGGTCGGCCAGAAGGGAGAAGAGGTTTTCTACCGCCCGGTCCCGTTCGGCCCCCTGTAGCCGCTTCGCCTGTTCTATTTGCAGGTCCAGCCAGGTCGGGGCGTTGCTCAACAGGGCCCGGAAGTCCCCGGTGCTGGCCCCGTTCTGGGCAAAGGCGTTGACGTCCGCCGCATCTTCCGGCAGGCGTACGATGCGCAGTAGCGGGCCAGCGGCGCGGGCCAGGGCCGCCAGGTCGGTTTTCCCGTCCCGGTCGGGGACGGCGTAGAGGTCCGTCTCACGCTGGCGGTGTCGGGCCAGGAGTTCGGCCAGGTTCTCCGTCACTCCGGACCCGGCCAGGGCCAGGGCGGGGATGCCCCACCCGCCCAGGGTGATGGCACAGGCCTGGCCCTCCACAATGACCACTTCCCGGACGCGCGGGGAGTAGAGGGCGTTGCAGTAGGGCATTCGGGGCCCAGCCCGTTCGGTGGGGGGATTGTAGTGCTCCTTGCCCTCAACGGACCGTCCGGAGAGGTAGACCACCCGTCCGCCCTGGCGGTGGGCATAGACGATAGCGCCGCCCACCTGTCCGGCCCAGCGGTTCAGGGCGTCAGCAACGGCCTGGGCCTGGGGATGCCCCAGCGGGGGGAGGGGGCTACCGTCCGCGTAGCCGATGCCTTCGGCCCAGAGGACTTCATCCGTCCAGGCCCGGCTTCGGGCGTACTCCAGCGCTCTGGGGGTCTCCTGAAGGCGGCTGGCGAAGTGGCGGGCGGCCAGGCCCAGGGCGTCTTCGTACTGGCGGCGCTCCTGGGCCCTCTGTTGCTCCTCTGGGGAGAGGGTGCGCAGGGGGACGCCCGCTCTCTGGGCCAGGGTCTCCAGGGCCTGCCGGAAGGTCAGGCCGTCCCGTTGCATCAGCCAGGCGAAGGCATCCCCGTGCCAGCCACAGCCGAAGCAATGGGCATGGTCGTTGTAGACGGCCAGGCTGGGGCGGTGGTCATCGTGGAAGGGGCAACGGACCAGTACGGGCTTCCCGTCCGGGTAGCGGGGCAGAGGGATGGTCTCCCCGACAAGGGCGGGGAAGTCTATCGCTTCGCGGATGTGCTCAATCACGTCCCGGTTCGTCATAGCAAATACTCCTTTTGAAGGGCCGTTTGCAAGGCGTACAGGATGACCTGATGGCGCAGTCCCCGGCGGCGCAGGCGGCAGAAGGCCGTGTAGTCTCCCTGGGCTTTTGCGGCTTCGGCGGCGGCCAGGTCGCGCGCGGCGCGGGCTGCGGCCAGGTCGGCCAGGGCTTGCAGGTGGGCCGAAAGGGACTTGACAGGCGGGGCGGGCTGGTGTAAAATGAGAATGCCAGCGCCGCCCGCACAGTTGGCGCTTTCTGTCCGCTCCCCGCCGCTCCCCCGGCGGGGTGCGCTTTTTATTCCCCTGGGTTCTCCGTGATGATTTCCCATTCGTGCAGGTTCTCCCACCATCTGGGGTCGTATTGCATTCGGCGGGTGTACTTCACCTTCTTGCCGTGTCCCAGGAAGCAGAAGGGCCCGCCGATTTTCTTGGCGGCGTTGGGATTTCCGGCGGCGCGGACCTGGTCCGTGTACTTCAGGTAGTCCATCAGCGCGGGCAGGTAGATCAGCCACGTATTGCTGGACTTCTCCGCCAGAATCCGGTGGCGCTGGACCGCCGCGAGAAGAGACCCCGTGCGGCGCCCGGCTATCTGTGCCGCTTCCGAGAGAGTGACCCAATCGCGTTTTGGTGTTTGCATCATTCCCCCTTTATGGTATGGCACAACATACGACAAAGGGCGGTTGCGCCTGACGGCGCAACCGCCCTTTGCTTTCAAACGCAAAGGCCAGTAGCGCGCCACAGGACGCATATCCTGGGGGTCTCCCCCGTGTCCCCAGTTATTGCGCCGGAGGGCAAATGCTACTGGCCCAGCGTGTCAGGTCAAGGAATGCAGGCTAAAGCCTGCGGGAGTTGCCGTTTGTCCACCTCCGTTTGTGACCACGTTGGGTCTTGTCGTGTCTGTCGAGCCCTGTCGTGTTGGGTTGTACGAGTATTCGTCTTGGGCCCGGAACGTTCAAGTCTCCGAGAACGTGGCCAGGCAACTCCCCCCGGCCTACTCAATTGTCTGCTCCTATCATACCACAATTGGGCCAGTTTGCAAATGCCCCCCGTTGTGGAATCCGCCCCTATCTCCAGGTGGAACTCAAAGTGGAGACTAGACTCCATCAGCCCCTAATCTCCATGTGGAACTCGGAGCGGAACTCCACGTGGAACTCCCCCCCTGGGCTGAATCCACGCGGGGCGTGGATTCAGCCCAGGGATGCGTCGGGCTGAATCCAGGATTCAGCATCCCGATGCTGAATCCACCTCCCGCGTGGATTCAGCATAGACGTTTCACATAATTCTTATTTTGCGAAACGTCAGGGGCGGGTCTCCGTGCCCCTCTCCGCCCCGTTCTCCGCCTCTCCCAGCGCCGCTTCCAGGAAGCGCGCTGGGTTCTCCTGCATCCGGTTCACGATACGGGCATAAACGCGGGTCGTGTCCACGCTGGCGTGGCCCAGCATATCCGCCAGCGCGTCCACCGTTGCGCCGAAGGCCCGGGCCCACACCGCCGTGCTGTGGCGCAGGCTGTGGCACGAAAGCCCGTCCCGTTTC
>JAPYWT010000311.1 GCA_028276215.1 Thermoflexus sp.
GCTATCGGTATCCATCCAGATTGGTCCATAGCGGCCATCGCGCCCGGGAGCAAAATATGGGAGAGATCGCCTGGTTCGTCCCCGGTCGTCCGGAGGTGGCGGAGGGGCCGCTGGCCCGCTACCGCCCCCACACCCCCGTCGGTGCCGCCGACAGTTATATCCGACAGTTGGCGTCACCCGGCGCGCTGGTGCTGGACCTCTTCTGCCAGGGGCCGACCTTCCTGAGGGAGGCCGTTCGGGCCGGACGCCGGGCCATCGGGGCCAACGCCAACCCCATCGGTCTGCTCATCGCCGGGTTGGGGCTGGAAGGCGCTCCACCGCTGCGGGCCGCCTTCACCCGCCTGGCCGATGCCCCCAAAGAGACCTCCACCCGCCGCACCCTCCCCCTCCACCGCCACATCCTCTCCCTCTACAGCAGCCGCTGCCCCGCATGCGGCAGTGAGGGGACAGCGGAGTGGTTCGCCTGGGACCGGGAGGCCCGTTACCCCTACGCCAAGGCCGTCCGCTGCCCCCGCTGCGGGCGGACCCAGGAGGGCCCCACCGACGAGGCGGACATCATGGCCGCGCGCCGCCTGGACCGGCGCGGCTTCGCCTACTACTTTGCCCTGGACCGGGTCGCGCCCCTCGGGCATCCCCAGCGGGCCCGCGCGGGGGAACTGGTGGACCTCTACACCCCCCGCAACCTCTCCGCGCTGGTGGACGTTCTGGTCCGACTGGAGGGGCTGGAACTGGAACGACCGGTCCGCGCGGCGCTGCAGGGGGCCCTTCTGGAGACGATGGACCGGGCCAGCAGTCTGGACCCCCACGGGGAGGAGCGGCCCCGACCCCGCCTCCTGCGTCCACCGGCCCGCTTCCTGGAGCGCAACGTCTGGTACCTGCTGGAGGAGGCCGTCGCGCGGGTCCCGGGCTGGGCCCCGGAGGGGGTCCGACGGGCACCCGGCCTGAAGGACCTGCTGGCGGACCCCACTCCGGCCTACACCCTGCTCCCGCTGCCGGCCCGGGATGTGGCCCGCCAACTGCCCCCCGGCAGCGTCTCCCTCATCCTGGCCGACCCGCCCCGCCCGGACGGGGTTTTCTGGGCCCTCTCCGCCCTCTGGGCGGGCTGGCTCTGGGAATCCCCGACCTCGCAGGCCATGCGCCCCCTCCTGGGCCGCCGTCGGCTGGAATGGGACTGGCATCAGGAGGCCCTCCGGTCGGCCCTGGCAGCCGTTGGCCCGCTGCTGGCCCCCGAGGGCCATCTGGTTATCCTCTTCGCGGAACCGGAGGAGAATCTGGTCGCCTCGGCCTGCCAGGCCGCTTCCGCCGCCGGGTACGAACTGGCGGGCTGGGGGGCCAGCACCGAGGTCGGATGCCGCCTGGTCTGGCGGTGGAAAGGCACCGCCGGGGGAGCACCCGCAAGGGGTGCCCCCACCGTAGGGGCGGCCCTTGCGGCCGCCCCCGACGCGGCCACCCCCCCAGGGCAGGGGCAGGCCCTGCCCCTACCGAATGCCCCTGATGCAGTTGCCGGGACGGTCCGGGAAACACTGAGGGCGCGCGCCGAACCGACCCCCCGGTTCCTCCTCCTCGCCGCCGTCCATACCGAACTGGCCCGGCGCGGGTGGAACGGTCCCTTCGGCGAGGTTGCCCTGGCGGTGCGGCGCGGGTGGGAGCAATTGGACCTGGAGGCGCTGGAGACGGACCTCTTCTGGCTCCCCGACCTGGACGCCGAAGACTTGCCCCCTCCCCTGGCCGACCGGGTGGAAGAGACGGTGCGGTCGCGGCTGACGGAGGGCCCCCAGACGACGGATGACCTCCTGCTGACCGTCTACCGTGCCCTGAGCGGCCCCCTGACTCCAGAACCGTCGCTGGTCCTTCTCTGTCTTCAGTCCTACGGCGTGGAGGAAGGGGGCATCTGGCACCTGCGGGAGGAGGACGACCCGGCCCGGCGGGCGGAGGAGATAGAGGCGTTGCGGCAGGACCTGGAGGCGCTGGGCCGCCGTCTCCGCTACCGTCCGGCCCGGGGGCGCGGCTGGGACCTGCGCTGGCGGGAGCGGGGGCGGGATGTCTACCTCTTCCGCCTCTCCGCCACCGCCGCGCTGGGTGACGTGGTGGCCAGTCCGCCGGTACCGCGCGGCGGGCGCCCCTGCCGGGTCCTCCCCGGCGGACGGGCGGAACTGCTGGCGGAGAAACTCCGGCGCGACCCGCGCCTGGCCCGCATCGTCTGGGGGAACGGCTGGCAGTTCGTCAAATTCCGCCACCTGCGCCGCCTCATCGCCGAGGGGGTGGACCGCCGCACCTTCGCGGTGATGCTGGGACTGGACCCGGCCACCGGCCCCCGGGGCGTGCAGATTCCCCTGATGATGACGACGGACGACGGACCACAGACGACGGACGACCGACCACAGACCACAGACGACGGACGACAGACCACAGACCACAGACCACTGACCACTGACCACTGACCACTGACGGCTGACGGCTAACAACTGACGGCTGACGGCTAACCGCTCACACAGGGAGGCTCTATGAGACGCGCTGCTGGCCCATTGCTCTTTGTCCTCAGTTTGCTGATTTCGCTGGCGGCCCTGGCGGTTGGCGGGCTGGCCTGCTACCAGGCATCTCTGCTGCGCAGGGGGATGCTGGAAGCGGTCATCCAGAGCCGCGCCGCCCTCGCCACCCTCCCCGGCCAGACGGTGGAAGTCCCCATTCACATCCAGGAGACCTTCCCCATCAGTGCCCAGATTCCCATCCGGGAGGAGTTTGAAGTCCCCATCCACACCACTCTGCCCATCTCCACCGAGGTGGCGATTCCCCTGAACATTCCTTTGCTGGGGGAGCGGCAAATCAGCGTGCCCATCCGGGCCGATGTGCCCATCCACGTGGAGGTGGTGATCCCCATCAGCCGGACCGTCTCGGTGGAGACGTCGCTGGCGGTGAACCTGCAGGTCCCGGTACGGGTAGACCTGGAGGCGCTGGGGATTGAGGGACTGCTGGAGGGACTGGACGCGCGGCTGGCGGAGGTGGAACGTCAACTCAGATGAATCAGAAGAATCAGAGGAATCAGAAGAATCAGAAGAATCAGAGAATCAGCGAAAACCTTCCTTAAATTCTCTGCTTCTTTGATTCTCCGATTCTTGATTCTCCGATTCTTTGACTCTCCGATTCTTGATTTTCCGATTCTTTGATTCTCCGATCCGGGAGGATGCCCCGCTCCACCAGTGCCTGCGCCAGTTTCGGCGCGTCGTCCGGGGAGACCAGGGCAACGGTCGGGGCGACGATTTCCCGGATGTAGCGGCGGGTGGCGGGCGCGGCGGCCAGTTCCCTCAACAGCGCCTCGTCCTGAACCCGCAGGAGGACGGCGGACTCCAGCCGGGCCTCGGGTCCCCGCTGGGCCCAGCGCTCCAGGGCCCGACGAAGCGCCGAAGGCACGGGCTTTCCGGTCGCCTCCTCCAGAAACGCCACCACCCGCTCCGGCGGAATGCGCTGCTGGCGGGCCCGCTCCAGCGAGGCCGGCGTCAGCCGGTAGAGGGAGGGGTCGCCGATGTGGAGCCATTCCGCCACGCGGCTCACCTGGAAGCGTTCGTACCGCCGCCCCGCCGGGACCTCCAGGACAAAGTCGGGTCGGATGCTCATCGGAGGCGGAGGCGGTTCCTCGGGCAGGTCCGCCCCCCCCAGAAACGCCGCGCCGGTGGGTGTCAACGAGAAGCGGGCGTCTTCCCCGTCCGTCACCGCCACCATCCCCAGCCAGGCCAGCGGCCCCGCGATGATATAGCGGATCAGCGCCCCTTCCACCCGGTCCCAGTTCTCAAATCCCCGCAGATACTCCCCGCTGAGCGCGTCCCGGATGTACCAGGTGTCGTAGTTGCCGTCGGGCCGCTGGAAGTCCGGGTCGGCCTCTTTGACGGCGGCGACGAAGTCCGCCAGACGGTACCACTCTCCAGGAGAGCAGAAGGCCAGGTATCGGAGGACGGCCTCCCGGGCCAGCAGGGGGTCGTTGCGCCAGGAGCCGGTCTCCTCCGGGCGCAGGGTGGGCACGTGGCGGAGGTCGTCCCAGGTGGGGTCCTCCCGCCAGGCCCGGG
>JAPYWT010000312.1 GCA_028276215.1 Thermoflexus sp.
CACCAAGATACGAAGTTTAAAAATTTTTTCTTCGTGTCTTTGTGTCTTGGTGGTTCATTTTCAGACGAGAAGGACAGGCATGCGAGCGGATCTGAAACGTCTGGAGGAAATGGAGAAAGCGGCCCGCGCGGGTGGAGGGCCGGAACGGGTCCAGAAGCAACACGCTCAGGGGAAACTGACCGCGCGGGAACGGCTGGAGGTCCTGCTGGACCCCGGCTCCTTCGTGGAACTGGACGCGTTCGTCACCCACCGGGCGACGGAGTTCGGCCTGGACCGGGAGCACCCCCTGGGCGACGGCGTCGTCACCGGCTGGGGGGAAATTGACGGGCGCAAGGTCTACGTCTTCGCTCAGGATTTCACCGTCCTGGGCGGGTCCGTCGGGGAGGCCCACGGGCGGAAAATCTGCAAGGTGCTGGACCTGGCGCTGGAGAACGGGGCGCCCATCATCGGCCTCAACGACTCCGGCGGCGCGCGCATCCAGGAAGGGGTGGACGCGCTGGACGCCTACGGCGAAATCTTCTACCGCAACACCCTGGCCTCCGGCGTCATCCCCCAGATTTCGGTCATCATGGGCCCCTGTGCCGGGGGCGCCGTCTACTCCCCCGCCATCACCGACTTTATCGTGATGGTGGAGGGGACGGCGCGGATGTTCATCACCGGCCCGGACGTCATCCGGGCCGTGACCCACGAGGAGGTGACGCCGGAGGAACTGGGCGGCGCGCGCGTCCACCTGACCACCAGCGGCGTCGCCCACTTCGTCGCGCCGGACGACCGGGCCGCGCTGGCGCTGGTGCGCCGTCTCCTCTCCTACCTGCCGCCCAACAACGCCGAGGACCAGCCCTACATCCCGCCCACCGACCCGCCCGACCGGGCCGACCCGGAACTGGACACGCTGGTGCCGGAGGACCCCGCCGGGCCGTACGATATGTATGAGGTCATCCGGCGGGTGGTGGACGACGGGGAGTTTCTGGAGGTCCAGGCCGGGTTTGCCCCCCATCTCATTGTCGGCTTCGCCCGGCTGGGAGGGCACCCGGTGGGCATTGTCGCCCAGCAGCCGGCGGTCCTGGCGGGGGTGCTGGACATCAACGCCTCCGACAAGGGCGCCCGGTTCATCCGGTTCTGCGACGCCTTCAACATCCCCCTGGTCACCTTCGCCGACACCCCCGGCTTCCTGCCGGGCGTGGCCCAGGAGCACGGGGGGATCATCCGCCACGGGGCGAAAATGATCTACGCCTACGCCGAGGCAACGGTCCCCAAACTCTCCGTCATCACCCGCAAGGCCTACGGCGGCGCGTACATCGTGATGAGTTCCAAATCCCTGCGGGGAGACCTCTGTCTGGCCTGGCCGACGGCGGAGATCGCGGTGATGGGGCCGGAGGGAGCGGTGAACGTCGTCTTCCGGAAGGAACTGGCGGAGGCGGAGGACCCGGAGGCAGTCCGGCGGCGACTGGTCCAGGAGTACCGGGAGCGGTTCGCCAACCCCTACGTGGCGGCGGGACGGGGGTATCTGGACGGGGTAATCCGTCCGTCCCAGACGCGGTATATGCTCATCCGGGGGTTGGAGATGCTGCGGGATAAGCGGGTGCGGAGACCGGCGCGGAAGCACGGGAATATTCCGCTGTAACGCTGGCCGAACCGATTACGGGCAAAGATATGTAACCCGCTGGTCGGTGCAGACTAACCAGAGGCCAGAGGCTCAGGCAGGACTACTTTAGTTGGCATAACGTGACACCGGCGCTACGGCAGAATTTGAAAGGGCCTTTTCCCATACAGACGGTAGACTGTAAACCCGCGCCGGTCCAGGGTGAACACCTGATCCGTTCCTAAACGCTCACCCAGTGCAACCAGGGTCGCGTCTGCAAAATCCATAGGCACGTCACGGTACTTTTGAAGCAGTTCACGAATACGCCTCAGGTCGGGAGCCGATGGAATCAACGCGAATGCACCGCGCAAGAAAAATTCCAGACAAACCTGCTGGGCCTCCCAGGAGGGACCGACCAGATAGAGAGTCTCCGTTAAAACCGCTTCAGTTGTCACCACAGGCCCTGTCCAATCCTCCAGGACGGCCACACAGTCCGCATGACGGGTCTCGCTCCGGTCTACCAGAGCGACGAAGGCACCTGTGTCCAATAACAGTTCACCGGCCATTCTGGAGTCGCTGAAGCAGGTATTCCCTGTGGTGCTGACCCAGGTCGGGCACGCCGCTCTCTATCCGCCCCAGAAGGTCGCGAACGCGCTCTATGGGACGTGTATCGGTCTGCTCTGCGAGAAACCGATCCAGCGCCTCGCGGATCAGGTCCGAGCGGCTGCGCCGGAGCCTTTTTGCGGCCAAGTCCAGTTGTCTGGCCAGGTCTGTAGGCAAATGAACGATGAGTTGAACACCCATCTCGCACCTCTACCGAAAATTATAGTCCCATCTGCCAGGAAGTCAACATTACGGAATACATGACCCGCAATTTGCTACAAGGTAGCACTGGTCGTCCGACCGGTTACAGGCTGACAGCCTGTGCTACATTATAGACGGAATACGTAACACGCCATGATCCGCAAAGTCCTCGTTGCCAATCGGGGTGAGATTGCCGTCCGGGTGCTGCGGACGTGCCGGGAACTGGGGCTGGAGACGGTGGCCGTCTACTCCGAGGCCGACCGGGATTCCCTCCACGTCCGCTACGCCGACGAGGCCTACTGCATCGGTCCGCCGCCGGCGCGGGAGAGTTACCTCCGGGGCGACCGCATCATAGAGGTGGCCCTGAAGGCCGGCGCGCAGGCGGTCCATCCCGGCTACGGCTTCCTGGCCGAGTCGGCCTCCTTCGCCCGCGCCTGTGCGGAGGCGGGGCTGATCTTCGTCGGGCCCCGGCCGGAGACGCTGGAACTGATGGGGGATAAGGTCGCGGCGCGGCGGGTGGCCCGACGGCTGGGCATCCCCGTCCTCCCCGGCACCGACCGCGCGCTGGACGACCGGGACCTGCTGGCGGCGGCGGACCGCATCGGGTACCCGGTAGTGCTCAAGGCCGCTGCCGGGGGCGGGGGCATCGGCATCCGGGTCGCCCGCTCGCGGGAGGAACTGGAGGCCGCCATCCCCCTGGCCCGCCGGGAGGCCCGCAACGCCTTCGGGGACGACAGCCTCTACCTGGAGCGGCAGGTGGAACAGGCCCGCCACGTGGAGGTCCAGATTCTGGCCGATGGGCATGGCCACGTGATTCACCTGGGGGAGCGGGAGTGCTCCATCCAGCGACGCCAGCAGAAACTGGTGGAGGAGGCCCCCTCCCGCGCCCTGACGCCCAAACTGCGCAACCGGATGTGCCGTACCGCCGTCCTCCTGGCGCGGGCCGTCCACTACGTGGGCGCGGGGACCGTGGAGTTCCTGCTGGACCCGGAAGGACGGTTCTACTTCATTGAAGTCAACCCTCGCCTGCAGGTGGAGCACACCGTCACTGAGGCCATCACCGGGGTGGACATCGTCAAGGAGCAACTGCGCATTGCCGCCGGACGGGAACTCCGCTACCGCCAGTGGGACATTCAGCCCCGGGGGTGGGCGCTGGAGTGTCGCATCCTGGCCGAGGACCCGGCGCGGAATTTTGCCCCGTCGGTGGGGCGCATCACCCGGCTGCGGGAGCCGGGCGGGCCGGGCATCCGGGTGGATAGCGGCATCTGCGAGGGGATGACCGTCACCCCGTACTACGACTCCCTCCTGGCCAAACTCATCGCCTGGGGCGAGACGCGCGGCGTGGCCATTGTCCGGATGCGGCGAGCGCTGGAGGAGTACCAGATTCTGGGCGTGACGACGAACCTGGACCTGCATCGGGCGCTGCTGGATAGCCTCCGCTTCTTCGGCGGTCAGGTCCACACCCGTTTCCTGGAGGAGGGGTTCACTCCGCCTCCACCCGATGAGGAGGAATACCTGGCCGCCGCGCTGACGGCCGCCCTGGCCGACTGGCAGCGCCGGGCCGGTAGCCGCCGGGAGGAGACCGCCAGCCGATGGCGACTGCTGGGACGATGGGAGCAGGTGGGAAGGGAGTAGGGAGTACGGAGTAGGAAGCAGGGGAGC
>JAPYWT010000314.1 GCA_028276215.1 Thermoflexus sp.
ATGTGGATGATGTGGTGGATGCAATGGTCGCCGCAGCGACGGCGCCCGATGCGGACCGCCGCATCATCAACATCGGCTCCGGGCAGGAGACCTCCGTCAACGACCTGACGCGGCTGGTGCTGGAGATCGTCGGGCGGGACGTGGAGGTCATCCACAGCCCGGCCCAGGGTGGCGGCGTCTCCCGCCTCTGCGCCGACATCACCCTGGCCCGCCGTCTGCTCAACTACCGGCCGCGCGTGAGCCTGGAGGAAGGGCTGCGCCGAACGCTGAAACTGGACCCGCGATTCGCGGTGTGAGGATGTTTGAACCGCTCTGAGGGAGGCTGGAATGAGGAACGATCGCATAGAGATCAATCCACAGATTATGTTCGGCAAGCCGGTCATCAAAGGGACCCGCATCACAGTGGAACTGATTCTCCGGAAACTGGCCGGGGGGATGAGCATAGACGAAATTCTGGATGATCATCCTCACCTGACACCTGAGGACATCTATGCCGCAATAGATTTCGCGGCCGATTACATGGCCCAGGAAGAAATTTTCTCTGTCAGTGAATCCTATGAAATTCCTCGCTGACGAATGCTGTGATGCGGCCCTGGTTCGGGCACTTCGCGCGGATGGCCATAATGTTCTCTACGTAATGGAATCCATGCGAGGTGCCACTGATGAAGAAATCCTCTCCCGCGCCTTCGCAGAGGACCGCATTGTCCTGACAGAAGATTCTGTCGCTTCCGAAGGCCGGTTAGAGGCATTGTTCTGCTGCGGTTTCACATTCGGGACCGTGCCTGGAAAATCCCTCGTATGCGATGGTTGATCAGGCAATTCGGAGAGCGGATACCGGGTGCTTTCGTTGTCCTGGAATTGAACAGGGTTCGCTTCCGCCCACTGCCAGAGTGAACCGCGATTGCGAATGACCTCTCGTCTCCCCCGTGACTTCTTCGCCCGCGATACCCTCCAGGTCGCCCGGGACCTTCTGGGGCAGGTCCTGGTGCGCCTGCTGGATGGTCAGCGGCTGAGCGGGCTCATCGTGGAGGTGGAGGCCTACATCGGCGAGGACGACCTGGCCTCCCACGCCCGCTTTGGCCGAACGGCGCGCAACGAAGCCATGTACGGCCCGCCCGGGCATGCCTACGTCTACCAGATTTACGGCCTCCACCACTGCCTGAACATTGTCACCGGACCGGAGGGGTTTCCGGCGGCGGTCCTCATCCGGGCCCTGGAGCCGCTGGAGGGGCTGGAGCAGATGCGGGCCCGGCGGGGCGTCGCAGACCCCGCGCGCCTGACCTCCGGGCCGGCCCGCCTCTGCCAGGCCATGGCCATTGACCGACGTCTGGATAAGGCCGACATGTGCGCGCCCGATGCCGTCCTCTTTGTGGAGGCCGGAGCCCTCGTCCCCGACGACGAAGTCGCCACCGGCCCGCGCGTCGGCGTCCAGGGCGACCTGCGGGCCCGCACCGTCCCCTGGCGTTTCTACGTCCGGAACCACCCCTGCGTCTCCCAGCGACGGACGACCGACCATAGACCACTGACGACGGACGACGGACGACGGACCATAGACCACTGACGACGGACGACGGACGAAGAGGGATAATGTCCGGTAATAGCCCAGCCTCCCCGCGCCTCTCGCGCTACTCTCCCCGCTCTCCTGCCTCCCGCTCTCTTGCTTCCTGCCTTCCTGCTTCTTGCCTTCTTGCTTCCTGCACCCTTATCTTCGCCCTGGCCCTGCGCGCTTGGGAACTGGAGCGGTGGAGCCTGTGGTACGACGAGGCGTACTGCTGGTGGGTTGCCTCGCAGATGCCCCTGCGGGAGATGCTGACCCTCAGCGCGCGGGAGGTCATCCCGCCTCTCTACTACCTCCTGCTCCGGGCCTGGATTCCTCTTGCGGGCGCGACGGAGTTCGCCCTCCGCTGGCCGTCGGTGCTGCTGGGGGTGTTGACCGTCGCCTGCGCGGGACGGCTGGCCGGACGTCTCACCGGGCGGCGGGCGGGAGCGCTGGCGGCGATGGCCCTCTTCGCTGTGGGCACCCCGTTCCTCTGGGCCTCCCGCGAGGTCCGGATGTACGGCCCTATGCTGGCCTGGACCCTGCTGGCGGATGTGGCGCTGGTGGAGGTCTTTGCAGCACAGGCGGCGCGCCGGCGCCGGTTCTGGGCCTGGCTCTGGGCCGCCTCGGCCCTGGCCGCCCTCTACACCCTGGCCCTGGCGGGTTTCTGGCTGATCGGGCAGGGGCTGATCGCGCTGATGCTGGCGGCCGGGCCCTCACCCCTCCCCCGGCCCTTCGGGCCACCCCCTCCCCTCTCCCGCAGAGTGGGAGAGGGGAGAGAACGGGGGGGAGGGGTGAGGGCTCTCCTCCTCCCCGCCCTGGCCGTGGGACTTCTGTATCTCCCCTGGGCCTGGATTGCCGCCCGAATGGCCCCCCTGAACATGACCTACTGGCACGGGTACATGCCCCCTCCCTACCTCCTTCGCCTCTCCCTGGGCGGACTGACCATTATGGAGCACCTTCCCAACGAGATGGCGGAGGGGGCTGCGGCCCTGATGCTGCTGGCCGTTCTCCTCTCGCTGGTCGCCTCCCGCCCGCGCCTGACGGCGGCATTGTATCCGTTCCTCTACGCCGCGCCACTGGGCCTGATCGCCACCGTCTACCGGGAGATTCCCAAGTGGGGGGCCCGTCATGCCTCCCTCTTCGCCCCGGCCTCTTTTCTGGCCCTGGCTGTCGCCTGGGGGAGCGTGGGGAACATCCGGCCGCGCGGGCTGCGGGCTCTATCGGCCCTCGCCCTGACTGCCGCCACCCTCCTCGTCGGGCGCTTCCTCTGGGAAGCCGACTGCAATCTCCTGACCAATCCGGCCTATGCTCGCGAGGACTGGCGGGGCGCGGCCCGCTACATTCAGGAACACCGCGCGCCGGGCGACGTCGTCCTCATCTCCACCGGTTCCGTCTTCCCCACCTGGCTCTATTACGCCGGGGACGAGGGGATGCTCCCGATGCCCAACGACCCGCTGTTGGACGTCACCCACGTCCTGACCTACACCGAAGTCGCCCGGCAACTGAACGCGGCTCTTTCCTCCTGCTCCCCTGCTCCCTGCGACCTTTCTCCTGCGACCTGCTCCCTGCGACCTGCTCCCTGCGACCTTTCTCCTGCGACCTGCTCCCTGCGACCTGCTCCCTGCGACCTTTCTCCTGCAACCTGCTCCCTGCGACCTGCTCCCTGTAGTGTCTGGCTGGTGGCCTGGCTGGACGGGGTCACCGACCCGACCCGACTGGTGGAGACCCTGCTGGAGGACGTGGCGCGGGAGGAGCCGGTGCCGGATTTCCGGAAACTGCGGGTCCGTCATTTCCTGCTGGACCGTCCCCCCGATTTCCCGCTGGAACCGCCCACCACCGACCGCCCCGACGCGGAACTCCTGCCGGGGATTCGCCTCTGGGGGTACACCCTGCCCGAGGGGCCTCATCCGGCCGACCAGCCGCTGGAACTGCGGGCCTGGTGGACGACGGACGACCCCCGCCGCCACGCGGGGCTCCTCTACATGGCCTCCTTCCGGCTGCGGGACGCCCTGGGCACCGAGTGGGGCCAGGATGACCGCATCGTGACCGACGGCGACTATCGCCCGGAACGCTGGGCTCCGGGCATCCCGGTTTGGGGGCGCTTTTTCCTGCGCCCTCCGGCGGGGATTCCACCCGGCGTCTACACCCCTACACTGACTCTCTTCACGAAGGAGGCGGCAGGAAGTATCGCCCTGCGGCCCATCACCATCACCCAGCCCGCCTCTCCACCGGAGATGCCGGGAGAATTTACTCCGGTCCGCGCCGCGGGCGGTCCCGCCGCGCTGAATCTGCTGGGAGTTCACCTGTTCCAGGCCGAAGGGAGCCCCTGCCGAACCATCAACGGGGAACTCTTCTGGGAGGTCCGGGAACCGCTTCGGGAGGAATACCGGGTCGCGGTCAGTGTCGGAGAACATCGGGAGGAGAGTCCCCTGGCCCCCGCGCCTTCTCAGGCCCTTCTGCGTCCGGGGGACCGCATCCGGTCCTACTTCCAACTCAC
>JAPYWT010000313.1 GCA_028276215.1 Thermoflexus sp.
CGGCTGGCGGAGATTCTCCGGCGGGTGCTGGGGTAAGAACCGCCCCGAGTGGCGCGAATCGTCACGACATGGTGTATGTAGGGGCAGGGCTTGCCCCTGCCCATGGGCATCAATTTAAGCCCGACGGTGAACCGTCGGGCTGATTCAGCAAAGCCCCCTCGGGCCGAAGGCCCTCGGGGCCGAGGCCTGCGGGCTGTTTTGAGCCCCGAAGGGGCTTTGCAACATAAGCCCGACGCTTTAGCGTCGGGCGGAAGAGCACCCGCTAACCCAGACGGGCCTTAACTTGATGCGTATGGGGCAACCGCAAGGGTTGCCCCTACGTGTTTATGACCCCAAATACCCCCAACAACTGCCGCGCGGCCCGCTCCCAGGTGAATTCGGCGGCGCGCGCCCGCCCCCGCGCCGTCATCTCCCGGCGGAGACCCTCATCCTCCAGCGCGCGCCTCATCGCTCCCATCAGTCCGTCCTCATCCTCCGGGTCCACTAACAGCGCGGCGTCCCCTGCCACCTCCGGCAGACTGGACACCCCCGAGCAGACCACCGGCACCCCGCAGGCCATCGCCTCCAGAACCGGCAGGCCGAACCCCTCGTAGAACGACGGGAAGACGAAAAGGTCCGCCCCCCGATAGAGGGCCGGCAGGTCCGCATCCTCCACGAAACCCAGAATGCGCACCCGGTCGGGGTGGCGGGCCGCCTCCCCCAGGACCGACTCGTAGAGCCAGCCCCGGCCCCCGGCGATGACCAGCACCCGTCCGGTGTCCGGCAGGCGGACGAAGGCGCGGATCAGCCGGACGAAGTTCTTGCGCGGCTGGAGCGTCCCCACAGAGAGGACGTAGGGCCGGTCCAGGCCGTAGCGGGCCCGCAACCGCTCCTGCTCCCCCGACTCCGGCTCCGGGCGGAAGCGGGGGTCCACCCCGCTGTAGAGCACCTCCACCTTCTCCGGCGGCGTCCCCAACAGGCGAATCAGGTCGGCGCGGGTGGCCTCCGAATCCGCCAGCACCCGGTCGGCCCGGGCCACCGACGCCGGCACCACCCGCTCCAGATACCGCACCAGTTTGGGGACGAAGTGGTCCGGGTAGCGCAGGAAGGAGAGGTCGTGGACGGTGAGCAGGGTGCGCGTGCCGGGCCGGGTGGGGGGAAGGACGAAGTCCGGGGAGTAGAAGAGGTCCACCGGGCCGGTGAAGACCTCCACCGGGATGGGCAGGCGGGCCCGGTGCCAGAGGCGGGCGGCCCACTCGTCGCTAATGGGCAGGAAGCGGAACCGGACGGCGGGAGAGGGCGGCAGGTCGGTGGGGACGGCCTGGCCCCCGGCGGCCGCGAAGAGGGTGTAGCGATGGCCGGCCTCCCGCGCCTCCGGCAGCCGGAGCAGCGCGCCGACCAGTTCGCGGGTGTAGCGCCCGATGCCCGCCCGCTGCTGGACGGCGGCGGTGTAGTCAATGGCGATGTGCAGGGAGCAGGGAGCAGGTCGCATGTCGCAGGGAGCAGGGAGCAGGTCGCATGTCGCAGGGAGCAGGGAGCAGGTCGCATGTCGCAGGGAGCAGGGAGCAGGTCGCAGCAGGACAACTGCGAGCAGTTGTCCTACACGTGCCAGGCACTTCCAGAAGTGCCTGGCACGTTTGGCGGTTGCCCTGCTCCTATGCCATAGCGGCCAGGATGTCGGACGGCCTGATCATTTCGCCGTCGGCGCGGTTGACCCGCCGCACCCGCTCCCGCCCGACGACCCGCTCCACCTCCAGCGCCAGTTGCCCCAGATTCAGTTCCGGGACGATGACCCGACGGGCGTTGCGGGCCGCCAGTTCCACCACCTCCTCCGGGAAGGGCCAGATGGTCTGCAGTTTCAGGAAGCCCACCTTGCGGCCCCGCTGGCGGGCCATTCGCACCGCGTGGCGGGCCGAACGGGCCACCGCGCCGTAGGCAATGACCAGCGTCCGCGCGCCCTCCACTCCGTCCTCTTCGTACAGCAGGATGTCGGAGAGATTGCGCTGGATTTTGCGGAAGATGCGCTCCAGCCAGGGGTTGATCTCATCGGGACGCTCGGTGGGGTAGCCCCGCTCGTCGTGGTGCAGGCCGGTGATGTGGTAGCGGTACCCCCGTCCGAAGGGGATCAGCGGCGGGATGTCCGAGGGCAGGTTCTCGTAGGGCTTGTACCACTCCGGCGGGACCAGCGTCTCCGCCCGCTCCACCCGCTCTATGGTGGCGGGGTCGGGGAGTTCCACCCCCTCCCGCATGTGGCCGACCACTTCGTCCATCAGCAGGATGACCGGCGTGCGGTACTTCTCGGCGAAGTTGAACGCGGCCACGGTGAGGTCAAAGGTCTCCCGCACCGACGACGGGGAGAGGGCGATGATGGGGTGGTCGCCGTGGGTGCCCCAGCGGGCCTGCATCACGTCTCCCTGGGACGGGCTGGTGGGCCGACCGGTGGAGGGGCCCAGCCGCTGGACGTCCACGATGACGCAGGGGATTTCGGCCATGGCCGCGTAGCCGATGTTCTCCTGCATCAGGCTGAAGCCGGGGCCGGAGGTGGCGGTCATCGCTTTGGCCCCGCCCACCGCCGCGCCGATGACCGCCGAGATGGAGGCAATCTCGTCCTCCATCTGGATGAAGACGCCGCCCACCTGGGGCAGGCGGCGGGCCATGTGCTCAGCGATTTCGGTGGCCGGGGTGATGGGGTATCCGGCGAAGAAGGTGCATCCAGCGGCGATGGCGCCCTCGGCGCAGGCCTCGTCTCCTTGCATCAGAACGGCGCTCATTCCTCTCCCTCCACCTCGGTGACGAAGATGGCGAAGTCCGGGCAGTGCAACTCGCACCAGCGGCAGGCGGTGCACTTCTCCGGGTAGGCAACGATGACCCGCCCGTCCTCGTTCTGCTCCAGGACCTTCATGGGGCAGAAGGCCACGCACAGGCCGCACCCCTTGCACCAGTTGGGGAAGACGGTCACCTGCCCCCGCCGTCGTCGTCTCCGACGGGGCTCCGCCGGAGGAACGACCTCCCCAACAGCCGTCGGCAGCCCACCTTCGGTGACCTGCGGTCCGTCGTCCGTGTTCTGTCGTCTATCGTCCATCGTCCGTCGTCTGTCGTCTGTCGTCTGTGGTCTGTCGTCTGTGGTCTGTCGTCCGTCGTCCGTGGTCTACTCCGCCTTCAGCACCACCGTCCGGCCCGGATACAGGCTGGCGAACCGATGGCCGTCCTGCGGGGTGCCGATGCCGGCCCCGTAGTGCATGGGGACGACGATGGCCGGGTTCAGCGTCTGAGCGGCCTGGACGGCCTCCTCCACCGTCATCACGTAGGTCCCGCTGACGGGCAGGAGCGCCACGTCGCAGGCAATCCGGGCCATCTCGGGGATGGCGTCGGTATCTCCGGCGAAGTAGAGCCGCACTCCTCCCACGGTGACCACGTAGCCCACATGCCCGGCGTTTTTGGGGTGGAAGGGCTGACCGGGGGCGCGGAACTTGTTGATGTTGTAGGCCGGGACTGCCTCTACCTCCACTCCCGCCACCGTCATCCGGTCGCCGGGGCGGACGGCGCGGGCACCCTTCAGTTGTCCGGCGGCCCCACCACCCGCCAGGATGACGGTGTTCGGCCCGGCTACCTTCGCCACGTCCTCCGGGGAGCAGTGGTCAAAGTGTTCGTGGCTCACCAGGACCAGGTCGGCCACCGGCGGCTTTCCGCGCAGTTTCCAGGGGTCAAAGTAGACCACCGGGGGCCCGTCCAGGCGGAAACTGTCGTGCCCCAGCCAGTGCAACTTCTGGACCAGTTCTTCCGGTGTCATCGTTCCCTCCTGATGGTTCTCACAATAGTTCTCACACAAAGACACAAAGACACAAAGACACTGTCAAGTCTCTTAAAATCGTACCGGGGGCAGAAGCCCAAAGTCCTGAAAAACCGTACCTCCAGAGTGCCGTAACGGCTGAGACTGGCTGCGCTCACCGGCTTTTATTAACCCCTCACCCCCCTTGATCCCCCCTCTCCCCTTGGCCTTACGGCCAGGGGAGAGGGGGGATTAAGAGGGGGTTTTGCGGCGGGCGGCTTCGCCGCCC
>JAPYWT010000315.1 GCA_028276215.1 Thermoflexus sp.
GAGCGATGAGACGAGCCGTCATCCCGGCGTTACTGGCCTTCTTCCTGCTGGCGGGCGTGGCGCTGGCGCAGGGCACACCGGCCATCAACTGGTCCGTCCTCGGCGGCGGGGGTGGGCACGCCGAGGCCGCCCCGTATGCCCTGGACGGCACGCTCGGCCAGCCCATCGTGGGGCAGGCGGCCAGCCTGCCCTACGATCTGTGCGCCGGCTTCTGGTGCGGCGCGCCGCCGTACCGCGTCTATTTGCCGCTGCTGTTGAAGAATAGCTGATGTTTGAAAGGAGAGAAATGGGCTCGACCAACCGTTTTCTGGGCATTGCCTGTCCGGTCATTGCCTTGCTGCTGGCCGCGCTGGCCTGCGGGCCGGTGGCGACGGTCGTCGTCACTGCGACGCCGCCGCCTGTGGCGCCGTCCCCCACGCCTGAAACCGCCGCCCCTCCCCCCACCGCCGCCCCGCCGACGGAATCCCCGCCCCCGGAGCCAACGACGGCAGCGGGCTGCACCCTGGGCGCCCGCTGGGTCGCCGACGTAACCGTCCCCGACGGCACCGGGTTCGCCCCCGGAACACCGTTTGTCAAGACGTGGCGCGTGCGCAACTCGGGTAGCTGCACGTGGGATGCGGGGACGAGGCTGGTTTTCGTCTCTGGCGATCCGATGGGAGGGCCAGCCTATGCGGACGCGCCAACCCTGGCGCCGGGCAGCGAGGCCGATGTCAGCATCAACCTGGCCGCGCCAGCAGCGCCGGGCACATATCGTGGCAACTATCAGTTCCAGGCTCCCAACGGCACCCGCTTTGGCGCGGTCATTTATGTCCAGATCGTGGTGCCGGTGCCCACTGGCGCGCCGACCGTACAGCCGACCACGGCGCCAGCGCCGACCGAGGCTCCCACCCCAGAGCCGACCACAGCGCCAGCACCGGCCGACCTCAGTATTCCGGCAGTTGAGTTCCGGCCACCGTCGCCCACAGCCGGCACACCCTTCGCCGTGGATGTCCGCATCAGCAACAGCGGCTCCACCGACGCGGCCAACTTTGGGGTGAGGGTGCTCAAGTTGCATACACCCGGGTCAGCATGTCCGGGTGGAGGGGGTGTCGTCCTCCTTGATCGCCGCTTTAGCGTGGATGCTGGCGACCTCCGCATCTTCAGCGAGAACGCTCAGATAGATGCACCTGGCACCTACGGCATCTGCGTCATTCTGGACACCCTGAACGAGATCGCCGAAAGCAACGAGGGCAACAATGCTTTCTACAAAGAGATCACCATCAGGGGCGGGGCGCCGCCAGACCTCTCTGTACGCTCCATTGACCTGAGCAACTGGACCCCGCGCGTGAACGAGGATGTCCAGGCCTCTATTGCTCTGGAAAACACTGGCGATGTCCCGGTTTCTGACTTTACCGTGCGGGTGGTGCGGCAGAATCCGGGCAACGCATGCCCCGGGGGAGGGGGAACTGTTGTCCTGGATACCCGCACTTCCCTGGATGCCCACGGCGCGGTCCGTTTCCGGCCGACCTTGCGCTTTACCACAGCAGGGACGTTCCAGTTGTGCGTCATTCTTGACCATATGAACCAGGTGGCAGAGTCCGACGAAAACAACAACGCCTGCAAGTCGGATCGGAATGTAGTGGTCTCCCAGTGACGACGGGCTTTCGGTGCGGAGGAAAGGCGCTATGGTTCATAAATCGCTCACTCTTTCTGCCATCCTGCTCATTACCTTTTCCCTGGCCTGCGGCCTGACGCCCACCCCGGCCGCGCCCGAAGTCGGCGAGATGCCCGCGCCGACCGGCGTCCCGGCCGCGCCGGCGGCTCCCGGCGAAGCCCCGGCCACTGCTGCCGGCAACGTCTACTACGTTGCCCCGGACGGCGACAACGCCAACCCCGGCACCCGCGACCGCCCCTGGGCCACCCCCGGCTACGGCTCGCGGCAACTGCAACCCGGCGATACCCTCATCATCCTGGGCGGCCGCTATACCTTGCGCGAATACGACGCCGACGTCATCACTCCGCCCTCCGGCACCGCTTCCGCCTGGATCACCATCCGGGGCGAAGAGGGCCACCGCCCGATCCTGGTCGGGCGGGATAACCTGCTCACCGCCATCAATCTGAGCGGCGTCCAGTACATCCGCATCCAGAACCTGGAAATCACCCACGACGACACTGCCTCGGGCGAGGCGGTCTGGTTCCGCGAGGGAGTGGAAATCCTGGGCACGCCCGCCGCCCACATCGTCCTGCAGGACCTTTACATCCACCACATAGACGAATACGGGATGAACATCCAGGATGTGGAGGACCTGCAAATCGTCAACTGTCGGATTGAGTACTGCGGCTTTGGTGCGCTGGGCGGGCCGGCCGGGGAGCACGGCGGCTGGCGGGACGTCACTATCCGCGGCTGCTCCCTCTCCTGGAGCGGCCACTACTACCAGGGCGGCGACGGCTCGGATCGCCCCTACGACCGCCCCGACGGCTTCGGCATTGAGCCTTCCCAGGGGCCGATTCTGATTGAGGACACCCGCGCCGAGCACAACTACGGCGACGGGCTGGACTCCAAAGCGGCCCACACCGTCATCCGTCGCTGCGTCGTCGCCAACAACTCCTGCGACGGGGTCAAGGTCTGGGCCGACGGCAGCCGCATCGAGAACACCCTCATCTACGGCCGGGGCGACGGCAACCCCGAACCCTCCCCCTGGGCGGCCATCGTCATTGACGGGGTGGAGCAGTCAGGCGCCCGCTTCCAAATCGTCAACGTGACGGTGGACGACGATGTGGGCCAGAACTACCTGATGTACGTGCAGTACGACAATCCCGTGCCGGTGCAGGTGACGGTGCGCAACACGGTCTTCAGCGGGCGCGGGCCGGAGTGCCCCATCTACGTTCACGGCAACAGCACCCTGGTGGCCGACCACAACCTCTTCTACCTGCCGCAGAACGAGACGGTCCTGACCCACGGCGGGACGACCTACACCTGCGGGAACATCGCCTCGCTGGGCACGGGGAACCTCTGCGGCGACCCGCGCTTCGTCCGCCCGGCGTGGGGCGAACCGGGGGACTACCACCTGCAGGCGGGCAGTCCGGCGATAGACGCCGGTACCGCCGACGGCGCGCCCACGGTAGACCTGGAGAACCGCGCCCGCGATGCCCGGCCCGACATCGGCGCGTACGAGTACCGACAGATATCCCGATGGCTGTTCCTGCCACTGGTGCGAAACTTGTAGCACGGACTTTGCCCGATGGCACTAATGTAGACCTCCCGCCGGTACGGCTTCACCTGCTCTGCTACCTGCTCCTTCAGAATGTGCCCGAAGACATGCATCAGCGTGTCGCTGAAGTCCGGGTCCCGGGCCATCTCCGCCAGGCAGGGATAGTGGTGGTGGAGCATCCCGGCCTGAAACTCCACCTCGTCCACAGAGACCCCTACCAGCCGTGGGCCACGTAGTAAGCACATCCGCAGACGGAATCCCGAATCGCCTCCACAGGTTTGGATGCGAGTCGGGACAAAGGGGGGGCAGGGTGCTCCCTCACCCCACCTCCAGCGGCTTCGCCGCCATCCCTTCCGGCCTGAAGACTCCTTAAGTGCAGGTTCTTAGAGAGGGACAGGGGAGGTCAACACCGACCTTACCTCATCCCCAACCCGCTCCTTCTCCTGCTCGCTGCTTGGCGGAGGGGCAGGGGATATGCGGTTTTGCAGTGGCGGCCTCTGGCCGCTACTGTAACCCCCCTCTCCCTGCACGACCGGCACCGGTATCCGTGCCGATTGCGGAATTGGGGGATTGGACTATAATTGGTAACTGTTCAGGCGCTGACTGAAGGGCCACGCCGAGCCCTCGGGGCGAGGCCCGGCACGAAGTGCCCAGGGAGGACGATTTCAATCGGCTGAATAGTTACAGCGGTTATTGGAAAACCGCAAAGAGCGTAAAGAACGCAGAGAGATAGAAAATCTTTGCGCCCTTTGCGTTCTTTGCGGTGAATTCCATCCCACCGCACGGGTCGCAATTCAGAAGGGGCAGAGAATTGCACAGGTCGCGATTTTGGGACACACCCCCGA
>JAPYWT010000317.1 GCA_028276215.1 Thermoflexus sp.
GATTAAATTTATTCTTTTTATCTTTGTGTCTTTGTGTCTCCGTGTGAGGTTGTCTTTTTGATTCTCACACAAAGGCACAAAGACACAAAGATTAAATTTATTCTTGTTGTCTTTGTGTCTTTGTGTCTCCGTGTGAGGTTATCTTTGTGTCTTTGTGTCTCCGTGTGAGGATTTCCGGTATGGCGCGCTTCCAGTTAGTCTCCGAATTCCAGCCCACCGGCGACCAGCCGGAGGCCATCGCCGCGCTGGTGGAGGGGCTCCGTCGCGGCTATCAGCACCAGACCCTGTTAGGAGCGACAGGGACCGGGAAGAGTCTGGATGGTGATGAGCCCATCCTTGTCTGGCAGAAAGAAGGCGGAGGGTGGATTCCCCAGTTGTTGCCGATCGGGAAACTGGTGGATGAGTGGATGGAATCTCACCCTGCATCGGTCCGGATCGGCGACACCTGGATCGTCTCCTTCTCCCCAGAGGACTCGCCCTACCAGGTGCTCAGCCTGAACCCCTCCACCGGGCAGACCGAACGGAAGCCTGTGACCAGCCTGATCCGCCATCGGGCCCCGAATGTGATGTACCGTGTCCGGACTGCCTGCGGCCGCGAAGCCCTGGTCACAGGCGATCACAACTTCTGGATTCTTCGGGATGGGCAGATGCTTTTGCTGCCCACAGCAGAAATCCGTGAGGGGGATTGGATTCCCTTACCTCCCCGTCTTCCCGCCCCTTCCACGGAGATCACCTCTCTGAACCTCCTGTCTGTTCTGGCGGAAGAGAACCTTTACGTGGCCGCTCAGGACCAGGTACGGGAAATGGTCGCCGCAGGAGGCTATCGGGAACTGGTGGCCCTGTTGAGGCCTTATTACGAGGCACCCTGGGACAAACTCTACGCTGTTCTCCATAACCAACGGGGATCCCGAATTCCCGTTGGAGTGTTTAAAGAACTGCTGGAACGCAGCCCTCGTCTGCGCCTTTACTGGAGACCTGAGGAAGCACGGATTGTTGGGAAGTTAGATCGGTGTTCTCTGCCCGCCACGATTCCCATCTCAGGTGATCTTTTGCGACTGATCGGCTACTACCTCGCCGAAGGAAACAGCCAGAGCCAGAGTGGTTACTTCGTATGGTCCAATCTCTCCCCGGAAATTCAGCAAGGGTTTGAAAATGCGCTTACCTCGCTGGGGATTCCCTTCACGCGCCGGAACGCCAAAGATTACCAGGTCTCTTCCGCACCTCTGGCCCTGTTGCTCCGGCACCTGGCGGGCTCCCGAGCAAGCGACAAACACCTTCCTCCTTTCTGGCCTCAACTCTCCGACGCCCAACTGGGCCTGTTGCTTCGCGCGTACTTTGATGGAGATGGATACGTAGAACGGTCCAGCGCGATCTGCTGCACCACGGCCAGCCAGCACCTGGCATATGATGTAGCCTGGGCACTTCTGCGCTTTGGTATCTGGGCACGAATTCGCCGGGTCTGGAAACGGGCCACCAATTCTTCCCATTCCGGAGCCTGGTACTGGCAAATCACCATTTCCGGACAGGAAAATCTACAAAAATTCCGGCAGTTCATTGGATTCGGCGTAAAAGCGAAATCCCTGGCCCTGGAGCAACAACTCTCCAAAGGTCGCCACTCCAATGTAGACGTAGTTCCTGGGTGTGCGGACCGGCTGAGGTACCTGCGAGAAGAACTGGGGCTCAGCAAAAAACAGATGGCTCGCCTGGTCGGGATCAGCCGGAGCGCCATTTATCTCTTTGAAACGGGCCGGCGGAATCCCCTCCGTCCGACGTTAGAAAGGATCCTGAACGCATTGCGCGAGGTTGCCCGGTCTCACAATTCCCCAAACCTGTGGTGGGAAGAATGGGCATTTCTGGAAAGGTTGGGGGCATTGCGATGGACGGTCGTGGAATCGGTGGAACCCGTGCCCTACGACAAACCCTTCGTGTACGACGTGAGCGTGGTGGATAATGAAACATTCCTCGCTGGACAGGGGGGGATGTTTCTCCACAATACCTATGTGATGGCCAAAGTCATAGAGGCCGTCCAGAGGCCCACCCTGGTCATCTCCCACAACAAGACCCTGGCCGCCCAACTCTACGCCGAGTTCCGCCAGTTCTTCCCCCACAACGCCGTGGAGTACTTCGTCTCCTACTACGACTACTACCAGCCCGAGGCCTACCTCCCCCAGTACGACCTGTACATTGAGAAGGACGCCGACATCAACGAGGAGATTGACCGGCTGCGCCTGGCAGCGATGTCGGCCGTCTTCTCCCGGCGGGACGTCATCATCGTCGCCTCCGTCTCCTGCATCTATGCCATCGGCGACCCCCAGGAGTGGGGACGGGTGACGCTGCGGCTGGCGCGAGGCGAACGGCACCGCCGGGAGACCGTCCTCCGCCACCTGGTGAGCATCTACTACGAGCGCAACGACATGGAACTGGCCCGCGGCCGCTTCCGGGTGCGCGGCGACACGCTGGAAGTGATGCCCGCCCACAGCGAGACGGCCTACCGTATCGGCTTCTGGGGCGACGAGATAGAACGCATCGCCGAAATCCACCCCCTCACTGGCGAGGTACTGAAGGACCTGGACGAAGTCCACATCTTCCCCGCCAAAGTGTTCATCACCCCCGACGAGAAACGGGAAAAAGCCCTGGCCGACATTGAGGCGGAACTGGAGGAGCGGCTGAAGGAACTGCGCGCCCAGGGGAAACTCCTGGAGGCCCAGCGGCTGGAACAGCGTACCCGCTACGACATAGAGATGATCCGGGAAGTCGGCTACTGCGCGGGGATTGAGAACTACTCCCGTCACCTCCAGCAGCGCCCACCCGGCTCCCCGCCGTGGACCCTCATGGACTACTTCCCCGCCGACTACCTGCTCATCGTGGACGAGTCCCACATGACCATCCCGCAGATTCGGGGGATGTACAACGGCGACCGCAGCCGCAAGGAAACCCTGGTGGAGTACGGTTTCCGTCTCCCCTCCGCGCTGGACAACCGTCCCCTGACCTTTGAGGAGTTTGAGGCGCGGGTCAACCAGGTCATCTACACCTCCGCCACCCCCGGCCCGTACGAACTCCAGAAGAGCCAGCAGGTGGTCCAGCAGATCATCCGTCCCACCGGCATCGTGGACCCCGAAATCATCGTCCGACCGGCGAAGGGGCAGGTGGACGACCTGATCGGCCGCATCCGGGAACGGGTGGAGCGGGGGGAACGGGTGCTGGTCACCACCCTCACCAAACGCATGGCGGAGGACCTCTCCGATTACCTGCGGGAACTGGGCATCAAGGTCCACTACCTCCACAGCGAGGTGCAGACGATAGAGCGGGTGGAGATTCTGCGGGACCTGCGCATGGGCGTCTACGACGTCGTGGTGGGGATCAACCTGCTGCGGGAGGGGCTGGACCTCCCGGAGGTGAGCCTGGTGGCCATCCTGGACGCGGACAAAGAGGGCTTCCTGCGCTCGGAGACGGCCCTCATCCAGACCATTGGGCGGGCGGCCCGCCACGTCCACGGCACCGCCGTCCTCTACGCCGACCGCATCACCGACTCCATGAAACGGGCGATAGAGGAGACGGAGCGCCGTCGGGCCATCCAGATGAAGTACAACCAGGAGCACGGCATCACCCCGGCCACCATCGTCAAAGAAATCCGCGACCTGACCGACCGGGTGCGCTCACAGACGGCCCGCCAGCCCGACCTGCCGGTCACGATGATGCCCCGGGATGACCTGGCGCGGATAATTCGGGAGTTGGAGAAGCAGATGAGGAAGGCGGCGGAGGACCTGGAGTTTGAGAAGGCGGCCATGCTGCGGGACCGTATCTTTGAACTGCGGGCGATGCTGGCGGAGAAGGAGGAGCGGCTCCCGCCGTGGGAGCGGGACCGGCGGCTGGCCGCCGGAGAACCATTGTAGGGGCAGGGTTTGCGTCTGCCCTGGCCTTGCGCCTTGACAAATGATTCCGACAATCCGTTCCTGTCCTCGGGCGGGGCTTTCCGGGCTGCTGCCCTCACCCCACCCCCTGCCCCCAGGTTCATAAAG
>JAPYWT010000318.1 GCA_028276215.1 Thermoflexus sp.
AAATCATCCCCACCGTCACCGGCTGGTCAAAGGGTTCGCCGGTCATCCCGTCGTAGAGGATGGCCTTGCCCAGCGTGGGCAGCGGGTCCTTCTTCTCCATGCTGACCTTAGGAGCCAGCAACTCCACCTCCTCATCGGACATCGCGCCGGTATCGTACCCGTGGTCGGCCAGCCAGAGGCGCAGGCAGGCCATCTGCGCCGCCCGGTCGGCCTTCTCCCGCTCCGCCACCGGGCGCGGGTCGTCCTCAAAGGAGAGAAGGAAATCCGGGTCGTAGCCCTGTTCCTTCAGCCACTCCCGCAGGACGGAGCGGCGGGCATAGACGTAGTCCCGGCTCAGGCGCTCCTCGTCGTAGCCCCGGTCGGCCAGCCAGGCCAGGATATAGAGCAGGCGGGCCTCATCGTCGCTGGCGAGGGTCTCCAGGGGGTACTCCTGGGCCGCCAGCCAGGCCCATGCCCGTTCGGTGACCTCCCGCCAGGCCCGGTCTATCATCCAGGCCCGGGCCAGTTCGGCGGCAATCTGCTCCTCCGTGGCGCCGTCAAAGACGGGGCTGACCGCCCGGAAGCCCAGTCGGTGCACCGCCCAACCCAGGTGGGTCTCCAGAATCTGCCCGATGTTCATCCGGCCGGGGACGCCCAGGGGGTTGAGGATGATTTCCACCGGCGTCCCGTCGGCCAGGAAGGGCATATCCTCAACGGGGACGACGCGGGAGACGACGCCCTTGTTCCCGTGGCGTCCGGCGATTTTATCGCCCTCGGTGATCTTTCGCCGCTGGGCCACGCTGACGCGCACCATTTTCTCCACGCCGGTGGGCAGGTCGCGGTACTCGCTGCGGTCAAAAACTTTGACGCTGACCACTTTGCCACGCTCGCCGTGGGGCATGCGCAGGCTGGAATCCTTGACCTCGCGCGCCTTCTCGCCGAAGATGGCCCGCAGGAGTTTCTCCTCCGGGGTCAGTTCTTTCTCGCCCTTGGGCGTCACCTTGCCCACCAGGATGTCCGACGGTCCGACCTCGGCGCCGATGCGAATGATGCCCTTCTCATCCAGGTCCCGCAGCGCGTCCTCGCCCACGTTGGGGATGTCGCGCGTGATCTCCTCGGGGCCCAGTTTGGTGTCCCGCGCCTCCGTCTCGTGCTTCTCAATGTGGATGGAGGTGAACTTGTCGTCCCGGATCAGACTTTCGCTGATGATGATGGCGTCCTCAAAGTTCCAGCCCTCCCAGGAGATGAAGGCGCAGAGGACATTCTGACCCAGGGCCAGTTCGCCGCCACAGGTGGCGGAACTATCCGCCAGGACCTGTCCCTTGCGTACCCGGTCACCCTTGTGGACCCGGGGGCGCTGGTCTATGCAGGTGGACTGGTTGGAGCGGTTGTACTTGCGCAGGCTATAGATTTTGCGCTCTCCGTTATCTTGCAGAACAACGATGTGGTCCCCGGAGACGCTAATGACCTCGCCGTCGGCTTCGGCCAGAATGACCTGCCCGGAGTCCACGGCGGCCTGCCACTCCACGCCGGTGCCGACCAGGGGCGGCTCCGGCAGGAGCAGGGGGACGGCCTGGCGCTGCATGTTGGAGCCCATGAGGGCGCGGTTGGCATCGTCGTGCTCCAGGAAGGGGATGAGGGCCGCCGAGACACCGACAATCTGCGCGGGCGCCACGTCCACCAGGTCTACCCGGTCGGGCGGGGTGAGCAGGAACTCGTCCCCGCGCCGGGCCGATACGCGCGGGTTCAGGAAGCGCCCCTTCTCGTCCAGTTTGGTCGTCGCCTGGGCGATGGTGTAGTGCTCTTCCTTGTCGGCGGAAAGATAGACAATTTCGCCCGTCACCCGGGGGTGAATGGGGATTTCTTCGGTCAGGTTCAGCGCGGCGATTCGCCGGGCCAGTTCCGGCGTCACCTCCACGCCGGCCTCGGCGACCACCTCGCCGGTCTCCGGGTCCACGACGCGCTCCCGCAGAATTTCGCCGACCAGGGCCTCCGCCGTCGGTGGGACGGAGCGGATGACCCTGCGGTAGGGCGTCTCAACGAAACCGAACTCGTTGACCCGGGCAAATGTCGCCAGTCGGCCAATGAGACCGATGTTGGGACCTTCCGGCGTCTCAATGGGGCAGATGCGGCCGTAGTGGGAGTGGTGGACGTCCCGGACCTCAAAGCCGGCCCGCTCCCGCCGGAGCCCTCCCGGCCCCAGGGCGGAGAGGGTCCGCTTGTGGGTCAGTTCCGCCAGCGGGTTGGTCTGGTCCATAAACTGGGACAACTGACTGGAGCCGAAGAACTCCCGGATGACGGCCACCACCGGGCGAATGTTGATCAGGGCGACGGGGGTCAGGGGCTCTGATTCGGGGTGGAGGGACATGCGCTCTTTGACCACCCGTTCCAGGCGCAGGAGGCCCACCCGCAGTTTGTTCTGGATGAGTTCGCCGACGGTCTTCACCCGCCGGTTGCCCAGGTGGTCAATGTCGTCGGCGTCCTCCACGCCGTTGTTGATGCGAATCAGGTGCTGGACAATGGAGACAATGTCCGCTTTGGTAACCGTCCGTCGTTCTTCGGAGACGCGCAGTCCCAGGCGCTGGTTCAGTTTGTAGCGGCCCACCCGCTGGAGGTCGTAGCGGCGGTCGTCAAAGAGTTGGGCGATGAGGAACTCGCGCGCGTTTTCCAGAGTGGCCAGGTCGCCCGGGCGGACCCGGCGATAAAACTCCAGGAGCGCCTCTTCGGCGATGTTCCGGTCCCCCTGGAGATTCCACTCGGGTTCCTGGCGGAAGGTGGTGAGAATCCACTGGATGTCGGGGGAGGTGTCTACGTCCCCAAAGAGTTTCAGCAGTTCCTCGTCGGTGCCCTGGGTGAGGACGGAGGAGCCGGTCCCGTCATCCACCGCCGCCAGGGCGCGCAGGAAGATGGTCAGGGGGAGGGTGCGCTTGCGGTTGAACTTGAGGGTGAGATAGCCGGTTTTGCGGCTCTCAAACTCCAGCCACGCTCCCCGGTCGGGGATCAGTTTGGCCATGCAGAGCCGTCGGCCCGTGGTGCGGTCTTCCTCCACCTCAAAGTAGACGCCCGGAGACCGGATCAACTGGCTGACGACCACCCGCTCGGTGCCGTTGATGATGAAGGTACCGTTCTCGGTCATCAGCGGGAAGTCGCCCAGGAAAATCTCGCTGCGGCTGATCTCGCCCGTCTCCCGGTTCTCCAGAGCCATGTCCACGTAGAGGGGCACGGAATAGGTGAGGTCTCGCTCCAGGCATTCCTCCTGGGAATGCGAGGGCTTGCCGAAGCGATACCGCAGTCCCAGTTGCTGGCTCTCGGGCTTGCGGCTGGGCAGGTGCAACCGGAGATTGCCCGTATAACTCTCTATGGGCGAAATCTCGGTGAACAGGTCCAGGAGGCCCTCCTGCTGAAACCACTCGTAGGATTTCAGTTGGACCTCTATCAGGGCCGGCAGGCTGAGCGAACTGACCGCTCGGGCGTATGATTTCTTCTGATTCGTATTCCAGATGCTCATTCCGCTCCCCCTGTAGAGATAACCCGTGAACCTATAGTATAGCACCAAAGGGCGAATTTGTCAAAAGTGACGCTGAGGTGGGTGTGTCCCAACGTTGTAGGACAACTGCTCGCAGTTGTCCTACAAAGCGGCCAGGCCCGACGAAATTGGGACACACCCGCTGAGGTCGGACATAAGTTGGGACAGGGGCATCTGTAAGGGTTCCCCGGCTCTTCTCCAGCGGCTTCGCCTTTACCCCTTCACAAGTGCAGGTTGTTGAGTCCTATAAAATCGTACCGGGCTAAAGTCTTAAAAAATCGTGCCCTCACCCCTCCCCCTGCCCCCAGGTTCATAAAAATCTCTGAATCATTCGTGCCCCTCTCCCGCTCGCCCTCGGGCCGAAGGCCCTTCGGGCCGAGGCCTTCGGCGGCGGGGGCCCTCACCCCTCTCCTGGCCCCTCCCCTCTCCCGCACAGCGGGAGAGGGGAGGGGAATGAGGGAGGGGGTTTTGCGGCGGGCGGCTTCGCCGCCCGC
>JAPYWT010000491.1 GCA_028276215.1 Thermoflexus sp.
GGCCGAGGCCTGCGGCGGCAGCGGCGAAGCCGCTGGGGGAGGGGTTAGGCTGAACAGTTACGTTGGATTGACATTCTGCCAGAGTTGGATATAATTCGGGCGTGGTTAGGAAACTAACGACCGCAGCAACGATGCCGGAGGAGAGAATGGCTCAACAGAGAGCATGGCATGCCCGATCGGTGGAGGAGACCTTTCGGGATGTGAATACCGACCCCCAGCACGGCCTTACAACCGAAGAGGCCCGTCTGAGGCTGGCCCAATTCGGCCCCAATGAACTGGCGGAGCGTCCACGACCGACTTTCTGGAAGATGCTCCTGGACCAGTTCAACAATTTCCTCGTCTTCCTCCTCATCGCGGCCGCCCTCATCTCCCTGGTCCTGGGGGAGATAGAGGAGACCGTGGCCATCTTCGCCATCGTTCTCCTCAACGCTGTTCTGGGCGTGATCCAGGAACGGCGGGCCGAGGAGGCACTGGCGGCTCTGAAGAAAATGGCCGCCCCGGACGCCCGGGTCCTGCGGGACGGCCACCGCATCACCGTCCCGGCCCGTGAACTGGTCCCCGGCGACATTGTCTTTCTGGAGGCCGGTAACTATGTCCCGGCCGACCTCCGGCTGATAGAAACCGTCAACCTGCGCATAGACGAGGCCTCGCTGACCGGGGAGTCGGTGGCGGTGGAAAAACGGCACGACGTCGTCCTCCCGGAGGATGCGGGGCTGGGGGACCGGGTCAACGTCGCCTTTATGGGCACCATCGTGACCTATGGGCGTGGGAAGGGGGTGGTGACCGCCACCGGCATGCAGACCCAGTTGGGCCAGATTGCCGAACTGATCCAGTCCTATGAAGAGGAGGCCACGCCGCTCCAGCGCCGCCTGGACCAACTGGGCCGCTGGCTGGGCATCGGCGCGCTGATCATCTGCGGCATCGTCTTCCTGGAGACGTTGATCCAGGATACCGACCTGCGGGTGCTCTTCCAGGCCGGCCCGGCGGCCTATTTCCAGCAGTACCTCTCTATGGTGGTGGAACTCTTCCTGACGGCGGTCAGCCTGGCGATTGCGGCGGTCCCGGAGGGATTGCCCGCCGTCGTCACCATCTGCCTGGCCCTGGGGATGCGGGAGATGGTCCGCCGCAATGCCCTCATCCGCCGCCTCCCCGCCGTGGAGACCCTGGGCTCCGCCACCGCCATCTGCTCCGACAAGACCGGCACCCTCACCCAGAACCAGATGACCGTCGTCCGTCTCTACGTCGCGGACATGTGGGTGGATGTCTCCGGGGAGGGCTACCAGCCCAGCGGCGGTTTCTCCGCCGACGGCCGGCCCATCAACCCCCAGGACTATCCGGACCTGATGGCCCTCCTGCGCGGCGGGCTGCTCTGCTCCGACGCCCAACTGGAGAGGGACGGGGACGGTTACCGGATGGTGGGCGACCCCACCGAGGGCGCGCTGGTGGTGGCGGCGGCGAAGGCCGGGCTCTGGCGGGAGGAGGTGGAGGCCGGGTTGCCCCGGGTGGGCGAGATACCCTTTGACTCCGACCGCAAGCGGATGGCGACCGTCCACCAGATGGACGGGCGCCCGATGCGCGGGCCGGAGGGGGAGCGGCCCGGCGGCTACATTGTCTACGTCAAAGGTGCCCCCGATTCCGTCCTCCCCCGCTGTACGCACATCCTGGAGAACGGCATCAGCGTGCCAATGACGCCGGCCCGGCGGGCGCACATAGAGAACGTCAACCGGGACCTGGGGCGGGAGGCGCTGCGGGTGCTGGCGGTGGCCTGCCGTCTACTGCCCGAAGGGGCGCAGGACCTGATCGCTTCCCAGGACCCGGAGCAGGTGGAGCGGGACCTGACCTTCATCGGGCTGGTGGCGATGCGGGACCCGGCCCGTCCGGAGGTGCGCCCGGCGGTGGAGAAGGCCCGCACGGCAGGCATCCGTACTATTATGATTACCGGCGACTACCCGGATACGGCCCAGGCCATCGCCCGCGACATCCGGCTTCTCCGCCCGGTCGGGCATGTGGTGACCGGCGCCGAACTGGACGGGATGAGCGATGAGGAATTGCGGGAGCGGATTGAGAAGATAGATGTCTTCGCACGGGTGAGCCCTCAGCACAAAGTGCGCATCGTGGAGGCGCTGAAGGCCCATGGCCACGTCGTGGCGATGACGGGCGACGGCGTCAACGACGCGCCGGCCCTCAAGCGGGCCGACATCGGCGTGGCGATGGGCATCACCGGCACCGACGTCACCAAAGAGGTGGCGGACATGGTGCTCACCGACGACAACTACGCCTCCATCGTCTCCGCGATAGAGCAGGGCCGCATCATCTACTCCAACATCCGCAAGTTTGTCTACTACCTCCTCTCGGCCAACATCGCGGAGATTCTGACCATCTTCGTCGCGACCCTGGCGGGGTACCTGCCCCCGCTGACGCCCATCCAGTTGTTGTGGATCAACCTGCTGACCGACGGCGCGCCCGCGCTGGCGTTGGGGCTGGAGAAGGGCGACCCGGACATTATGGATCAGCCCCCGCGCCCGCCGAAGGAGCCGGTCATCAACCGCCCGATGCTGCGGGGGAT
>JAPYWT010000319.1 GCA_028276215.1 Thermoflexus sp.
ATGCACCGGCAGCGCAGGCCCTGGCGCGCCATCGCCTCCCCCACCACTTCCCGCAGGTTGGAGCGGGTCACCCCGGCAACGATGTCCGGCGCGGGGATGTCCCGCATCAGGCGGTTGAGCCGGACGTAGGGGGGGATAAGTGCTTTGCAGGCCACCAGCAACCGGACCAGCGTCTCCTCGTCGTAGGGCTGGTACTTCCCCTCCCGCCAGAGGTCGTAGAGGCCGGTCCCTTCCAGGAGCAGGCAGGGGTAGATTTTCAGTTCGTCGGGCCGGAGGGCCGGGTCGTCCCAGAGCCGCCGGAAGTCCTCCAGGTCCCGCTCCGGCGTGGAGCCGTAGAGGTTGGGCATCCAGTGCAGGACGATCTTGAAGCCCGCCAGACGGAGTCGCCGGACAGCAACGCGGGTCTCGGCGACGGTGTGGCCGCGCCGGTTGAGGGCCAGAATTTCGTCGTCCAGGCTCTGGACGCCCAGTTGGACCTTCGTCACCCCCAGGTAGCGCAGCCAGCGGACCTCCTCGGGGGTGATGCAGTCGGGCCGGGTCTCCACCACCAGCCCAACGTTGCGGTGGGGCGCGGTCTCGTTGAGGGTCTGGGCCTCCGGGAGGGTGGACGAGTCCCGTTCGTTCAGCGCGTCCATGCAGCGGCGGACGAACCACTCCTGGTAGTCGCGGGGGTAGTCGGACCAGGTACCGCCCAGGATGAGGAGTTCCACCTTGTCGGTGGGGTGGCCGATGTTCTCCATCGCCCGCAGCCGGCCCGCCGTCTGGGCGAAGGGGTCATAGCGGAAACGGAGGGCCCGCTGGACCCCCGGCTCGTCGGGCAGGTAGGACTTGGGGGCATCGGGGACGGTGGGGCAGTAGAGGCACTGGCCCCGGCAAGGATGCGGCGGGGTCAGGACGGAGACGGGGGCAACGCCGGAGATGGTGCGGGTCGGTTTGCGGCTCAGGGCCTGTTCCAGGCGCGGGTCGGGGGCCAGTTCGCCCGCCGCGCAGAGGTGGCGGTAGGCGCGCAGGAGTTGGTCGCGGGAGTAGAGGCCGCCACCGGGTCGGGGGTGTTGCCGGATGACGGCCTCTATCCGCTTCGGCGTCAGGCGCGCGGCAGAGGAGGCCAGGGCGCGCAGGATGGCCGTACAGGCGTCCAGGTCGGGGGGCGGGCCGGAGTACAGGCTGAAGCCTGTGCTACCTGAACACAGGCTGAAGCCTATGCTACGGGCCGCCACAGGTGGCTGGTGTCGTTCATCAGGGCCAGCCGGTAAAATTTCCCGTTCCATTCTATCCGGTTGACCGCGCAGGTGTCCTGCGCGATATGCCAGAAATGGTCGTTGCCCAAGCCCAGGACGGCGCAGAGGAGCACCTGGTTGACCACCCGATGGCCGACCAGGGCGACCGTCTCGCCGGGGTGGCGGTGGACCGTCTCCTCCAGGGCGGCCATGGAGCGCTCCCGGACCACGTCCAGGCTCTCCCCGCCGGGGAAGCGGACGGTGTGGGGGGCCTCCATCCAGGCCTGCCAGAGGTCGGGGTAGCGGGCCTGGACCTCCGCGATGGTCAGCCCTTCCCATTCCCCGAAGCAGAGGTCTATCAGGCCGTCCAGCGGCTGGGCCTGGAGCCCCTGAGCGGCGGCGATGATGCGGGCCGTCTCCATTGTTCGGGAGAGGGGGCTGGCGTAGACGGCGGTGAGGGGCCAGCGGGCCGCGATGTAGCGGGCGGTAACCTGGGCCTGAGCGAAGCCCTCCTCGCTCAGTGGGACGTCGCTCCGGCCGCGAATGCGTTCGCCGGGTTCGTTCCAGGCAGTCTGACCGTGACGGATAAGGATGATGGTGGTTTTCATGGTCGCAAGTCGCAGGTCGCAGGGCGCAGGATCGCAGGTCGCAGGGCGCAGGTCGCAGGGTCGCAGGTCACAGGGTCAGCGTGCTCAATTGAGCCGCCAGGTCCTGCGGCGTCGCGGCCTCTATTGGGATGTAACGCAGGCCAGGGTAGTAGGTCTGGAAGAACTGGGCCAGGTCGCCAGGCCAGAGGCGCGGGTTGACGGCGATGACGGTGCGGACGTCCAGCGCGCCGATGCCCGCATCGTCGGCGCTCCCCCCGATGGTCCAGCGATACCGCTCCCAGGCGCCGCTGGAGAGGATAGCCTCCACCCACTCCCGGCCCGCCCCCGGCGGCAGGAGGACGTAAGTACGCGCGTACTGTTCCCGGGGAAGTCCCAGCGGGACCTCTGGCTCCGGTCGGGCATTCTCCCGATTTTTGACGGAAATCATGTGGTCCAGCAGACGGGGATAGGCGTACTCGTAGTTGCAGTCCTCCCAGCCGGGGGATGGGCCGATGGTGAACGGACAGAAGGCCCAGTGGTAGTAGTCCTTGCTGGCCTCCGCATCGTACCACGCCACCCGCCGGGCGACCTCTTCGGCGGAGAAACCGGTATAAGGGCCACCGGCCCGTACCGGGTAGAACTCACTGACCACCAGCGGGATCACCTCGCCGCGCATCTTCAGGAGGTGGTAGAGATACCGGTAGCGGAAGCAGAGGGCGCCGGCCCCCTCTACCACCGGCGAGCCGGGAATCTGGTGGCCCCACCACTGGTCAATGGGCCAGTCGTAGAAGACGCCCTCGTGGAGGGTGAGGATGTGGCCGCCCTGGCGGGCGCGGCCGAAGACCCCCGTCTCCACCATCGCCTGCATCTCGGCCCACTCGGGCGTCCCGGCGTTGAAGGCGAAGATGCCCAGTTTCAGGCCGTGCCGTTCGGCCTTCTCCATACAGAGAATCATCAACTGGGCCAGGCGGCGGTACCCCGCCACCCCGGGCGGGGCCGGCTCGTTGACGATTTCCCAGTAGTCCACCACTCTCCCACCCTGGAGTTCCGGGCTGACGGCGATTTTGTTCAGGACCAACTGGACCAATGAGTCGGCCAGTTGGGCCAAATCGGCGCCCATAATGCCGGGAGCGGCCTCTATAGAGGAGGTGACCCGTCCGATGGTGATAACCTCAGGGGCCAGCGCCTTCACTTCGGCCAGAAGGCCCAGATTGTCCACGGCCTTAATAACGGGGAAACGGGCGCCGTTCTGCAACAGTTGCCGCAGATAGGGGATGGTGGGACCGGAGAAAATGGCGTGCACGCCCAGTTTGCTCCCTCGCTCCACAATGGGGTACGGCCAGGTTCCGTCCGACATCGTAGCCTCCTGAATTGACAAAGGACGACTGAGTGTAACTACCCGCCCAAGAGCCGTTTCATAAAAACCACGAAGGACACGAAGGCCGCACAAAGGGCACGAAGGATGATATTTTACCCCTTTGTGTCCTTTGTGAGTACTTTGTGCCCTTTATGGTAGGCAATTACGCCCAAGGACTAACTGCCGAAAATCCGCTGCAGGTTGGCCATTCCCTCGTCGGCGGCCTTCTCGTTCTGGGCGTAGAGGAGTTTCTCGGCCAGTTTTCCGGCCACAGCCAGCGGAATGGTGTATTCCAGACGCAGGTGGATGCGCGTTCCGCTCCCCTCCGGCTCCAGAGTCCAGGCCCACGTGCTGACGGCGCCCCCGCGCGTCTGGACCACGTGGCGGCGGGGCGGGTCGTGCTCCACGACGTGACCGGTGCCGTTAAAGGTGATGCCGGCCATCCGGTACGTCCACTCCCAGTGGTAGTCGGTCCCCTCCCCGGTGAAGTTGCGGCTATCCGTCAGCCCGGGGAGCCACTGCGGGTCGTTGGCGTGGTCGGCCAGAAAAGCGAAGACCTTTTCCGGCGGCGCGGCCACGAAGAAGGAACGTTCTATGACAGCCATGGTGCCTCCTTTCCTGCTGGATCGTTTGACAGACCAGGTGACAGCGCAGGATTCATCCTGCATCGGGACAGGATAAATCCACAGGATAAATCCACAGGATAAATCCTGTGCTACAAAACCCCGGTGAGACTTTTGCAACTCTGCCTGTGAAGGGGGAATAACAGGCAGGTCACAGGGTTGGAGAAACCATCTATGAGTTCACT
>JAPYWT010000320.1 GCA_028276215.1 Thermoflexus sp.
GACGATTTCAACCGGCTGAATAATTACAGGAGGTGAAAAATGGCACAGTCAGCAAAGGCTCAAAGGTATCTCAAATTTCTGCAAAAGGAGGGACTCAATGCCCATATTGACTCCGATGGAGATGTGATCTTCAAAGTGGGCCCATTAACGTATTACATAGATGTGGATGAATCGGACGATGCCTACTTCCGCATCGTTTTCCCAAACTTCAAGGAAATCAAGGACAGGAAAGAGTACTTGAAAGCACTGGAGGCTGCTCATTATGCCACCCGTGTAACCAAAGTTGCAAAAGTCTGGATCACACCGGATGGGAAGCGAGTTTCTGCCAGCATTGAGATATTTATGGCGGACCCAGACGGCTTCCAGCCCATTTTCAAGCGCTCCCTCTCTGCCCTGATGACGGCTGTCACCCATTTCGCATCCAAGATGTGATCTTCTAACAGAGGAGGAAACAATGTCTATGCGCCAGCAGTTCACCGCGAGGGAGTGGGAGACCCTCCAGTTCGCCCCCCTGTGGCTCTTCGTGATGGTTGCCGGTGCCGACCGCAAAATCCAGAAGCAAGAGGTCGCGGCGCTGGCGAAGGAGTTGGCCGAAGCCCATCTCTATCGTAACGACCTCGCACGGGAGGTTTTCGGCTCTGTGGCGGCTGATTTCGGACGAATATGGCCGGCCTTCGGCGCCGATTCCCGGGGAGTTGTGGAAGGCCTGCAGGAAGTATTGCAGGTCTTGAGGAAGGTGGATGCCTCGGAAGCGGAGGGCTTCAAACGGGCGTTGATCTTCCTGGGCAGCAAGGTTGCTGAAGCGGGAGGTGGCGGAGGGCTGTTCAAGAAAAAGGACACCAAGAAGGGCCAGGCCGCTCTGATCCTCGCCTGCGCCGTTCTGGACGTCCAGTTGCCGTAGGGGATACCCTATGCAGTCCTGTGCTGCGCCTGCCGGGGGGCTGAAACGGGCCCGCCCGGTCAGGAACCTGTTTGTGCGCTATGCCAACTGGAAGGGCAAGAATGGATAAAAGCGAAAAATTAACCCCTGGCGCTCAGATGTTCTGGAACACCGCGCTGGAGATGCCCCGGCAGTTCGGGCACTCCGGGGCGGCCCTTCAGCATTTCCTGCTGGTTCTTCTGGACCGCTACGGACCGATGGCGGAGTCGCTGGCCTCAGGTCTGCGGGCCAGGGAGTACCATCGGCAGGTTCAGCAATCCCTCCAGCAGGGGGAGGTGGATTGGGTGGACCCGGAGGTCCTGCTGGAGGAGGCCTTCCAGCGCGCCGTTCAGGCCGGTAAACCCCGTGCATCGGAACGGGACCTGGCGGCGGTCTGCCTGCAGCGCGCCGGGTGGACCCTGATCGGCGAGCCGGTCCGGGCGGCTCCCCGAACCGGTCTGGAGGCGGGCGCCGAGCCCACGCCGCGCGGCGAGTACCGCCCCCGGGCCCGGAAGCCCACCCCGACCCTGGAGCAGTTCGGGCGGGACCTGTGCCAGGAGGCGCTGGACGGGAAACTGCCGCCCATTCTGGGCCGGGACCTGGAAATCCAGAGTGTAATGGAGACGCTCTGCCGCTTCACCAAGCGCAATCCCCTCCTGGTCGGTCCGGCGGGGGTGGGGAAAACCGCCATCGTGGAGGGACTGGCCCAGCGGATTGTGCGGGGGGAGGTGCCGCCGCCCCTGCAGGGCCTGCGCATCTTCGCTCTCCAATCCTCCGCTCTGGTCAGTGGTGCCGGGGTGGTGGGGGAGTTGGAAAAGCGAATGCACGCCATTCTGGAAGAGGCCAGCCAGGACGGGATTGTCCTGTTCATTGACGAAATCCACACCATCGTCGGTAGCGGCGGGGTCCGGCAGGTGTCGGACGTGGGGAGTCTGCTGAAGCCGGCCCTGGGCAAAGGGGAGGTGGCCTGTATCGGCGCCACCACCGATGAGGAATTCCACCGGTTTATAGAACAGGACCGGGCCCTGGAACGGCGCTTCCAGCCGTTGCGGGTGCAGGAACTCTCCCCCCAGGCGACGCTGGAGATTCTGCGGGCGCTGCGAGAGCGGGCGGCCCGGGAACGGGGGGTCACCGTCTCCGATGAAGCCCTGCAACTGGCGGTCCTCCTGGCTCAACAGTACCTGCGCAACCGCCATTTTCCCGACAAGGCGATTGACATCTTTGAACAGAGCGTCGCCTTTGCCCTGCTGCAATCGCTCCCGGAGGTCACCCCCGATGTGGTCCGCAAAGTCGTCCAGCGGATGACGGGCATCCCGCTGGACCTGGGGGCCGAACTGACCCAACGACTGGGTGAGGTCAAACGGCGCCTGGTGGCCTGGGCGTTCTGTCCGGAGGCGGTTGCCGAGCAACTGGTCCACCGTCTGGAAATTACCCTGCGCGGTCTGGATGTGGCTCCGACCCGTCCCAATGCGGTGGCCCTGGTGGTGGGAACCGCCGGACAGTCCCCGGAACTGGCGGCGCAGGTTCTGGCGGAGGCGCTGTATGGGACGCCTGACCGGCTGATAGAACTGGACATGACCCGGTTCACTCACCCCGCCGATGTGACCTGGCTGACGGGGGCACCGCCCGGCTACGTGGGGCACGATGCGGTCATGGAATTCCACCGGCAACTGGCCCAGCAGCCCTGGTCGGTGGTGCTGTTCAAGAACGTGGACGCGGCGCACCCCCAGGCGCAGGAAGTGCTGGCGGAGGCCCTTCGTTCAGGCTTTTTGACGGACGCGCAGGGGCGCAAGGTGTACCTGAGCGACACCGTCGTGGTGATGACCGCGACCGTAGAAGAGACGGCGAAACGGCGCATCGGCTTCCATGCCGACAGGGAGGGCCGGGAGGCCAGCCGGGTCGGTCCGGGCATCCTGCCGCCTCTCCTGCCGGACCTGATGGACCGGGTGGAATTGTGCTGGCAGCCGGAGCCGCCGACGGCGGAACGGCTTCAGGTGTGGTTGAAGGAGTGGGTCCTCCCCTCGCTGGTGGAGCGGTACCAGCGCCAGGGGCTGGAGGTGGAGTGGGACCGGAGCGTGATGGAGTGGCTCTCGGCGACGATTCTGGCGGCGGGCGAACTGACCCGAGGGGAGCGCCTGATTGAGGAGCAGGTGCTTCCTGTGCTGATCCCATACCTGGACCAGCCGGGCAGGGTCGTTTTAACCTATGATCAGGACAAAGGCATCCAGACCCAATACACGAAAGGAGCATGATGCAATTCAAAACCCGAGCCCAGGAAGCGACGTACAAGAAGACCGAGCAGATGCTGCAGCAACTCTTTGGAGAGATGGTCCACGTGGTGCAGGAAGCGCCGATGTTTGTGATCCCCTCCGGCACCACGCTGACGCACATCATCGTCTCCCCCTGGGGGGAGAAGGATGCGACCATCACGGTGCGGGCGTATGTCACCTTCGGGAGCGACCTGACCCCGGACCTGCTCCACTTCCTGCTGCGGCAGAACGACAATATGCGGTTTGGGGCCTTCGGCATAGATGCCGATGGCGACATCTTCTTTGAGCACACAATCGTGGGTTCCACCTGCGACAAAGAGGAGTTGCGCGCGTCGGTGATGGCCGTGGCCCAGACCGCCGACCTCTACGACGAGCAGATTATGCAGAAGTGGGGCGGAACCCGGGCGATTGACCGGGCGAAGTAGAGAAATCGCGTTGCCCCAGGGATGGTTCAATCTATGGGAAAATTGAACCATCCCTCACCCGAACTGCGTCTCTCCCAGACCGGGCGGGCAGTCTCCAGACGGATGGCTACGCTGGTCTGTTGTACGATCGGCGCGTCCGGCCGGAAGCCCCCTGGACTTGTCGCGCGCGTTGCGTCAGGTGGCCAATAAATCTACTCTATGGGGGCGTGACCGTTACCAATCTGCCGAGGGGTCTCCTCAAGCCCCGTGGAATATGCCGTGGAGAGAGAGTGATGAACGGCTTACACATGACCCATTTTTGCATCATCTGCGGCCGCGAGTTCCGCCCGCGTGACGCGGACACAGTCATCTG
>JAPYWT010000323.1 GCA_028276215.1 Thermoflexus sp.
CGTCGTTTCCCGCCAGACCGCTTCCTCGGGTGAGCGCTCTGGAAAAGCCCGCAGGAACTCCCGCAGGCGAGCCGTGGCCCGTTGGGCATAGATGATTCCCGTTATATTGGCAAGGAGCACAAGAATGGCCACCAGGGCGACCAGGGAAAGGGTCTGCGTTTGAGTAAGTACGACCGTTGCCGTGACATAATAGATGCCCAGGGCAGCGGCTGGCAGGGAGGCCAGTTCTGCCAGAGCGGCCATGCGCCGGATGTAATGGGCTCCCCACCGGGAAAGAGCCCGGCTCAACAAAAACCAGTCAGGACGGGTTCTGTTCCTGCTCATTTCCTCTGCCCCTTTTCTCCCACCGAATCCGAACCGCCCACGTACACGGCGACCTCCGCCACCTCCGGCAGCCGGGCCAGTTCCCGCACCGCCACCTCCAGCAGCGCGTCCATATCCAGCGAGCGGGTCAGACGGGAGGTCATCTCGCTGAGCAGACGCTCGCGGGCGGCCCGGCTCTCGGTCTCCGCGATCAGCCGGGCGTTCTCCAGCGCCAGGGCAATCTGCTCGCCCATCTCCTCCGCCAGCCGCCGCTCCTCGGGCGACCAGGGGGGCTGCTCCTCCGTCCGCTTCAGCAGGACGGTTCCAATGGCTTGGCCCCAGAGGCGGATGGGCACGGCCAGTTGACGACCATCCCCCTCGCCGGTCAGCGGGACAGGCGCCGGGAGGGGCTCCACATCCACACCGGTATAGCGGTAAGCCGCCGGGCGAAAGGCCGCCCATACCTGCCAGGCCTCCCGGGCCCGGCTTCCGTACAACCGCTCCAGTTCCTCCAGCGCGCGGCGGCTCTCCTCCAGCAGGCGGGCGTTCTCAATGGCCAGCGCGACCTGGTCCGCCAGCGTCTGCAGGACCGATACGTCCTCCTCCGTGAACGCGGCCGGCTCCACGGACTGGACGTCCAGCACGCCGATGACCCGCTCCCCTACCTTCAGCGGCAGCGCCATCTCCGAACGGGTCAGCGGCAGGTCCGGGTTGTCAAAGAAGACGGCGTCCGCCCCCACGTCCAGCGCGATGCGGGGCTTCCCCGTCCCCGCCACCGTGCCGACGATGCCCACCTTCCCCACGGCCAGCCGGTGGCCCCGGGCCAGCATCCGCTGCCCGCCCTCGGAGGAGGCGGCCCGCAGGACGGCGTACTCTCCGGCCTCGTCCACCAGGAAGATGCCGGCGTGGTAGAAGCCGAAGCGGTCGGAGATCAGGCGGACGGTCTCGTTCAGGAGAGTGTCCAGGTCGCGGATTTCGGCGGCCCGGCGGGCGACGGTGGCCGCCGCCTCCAGTTGGGCCGTCCGGCGGGCCAGGTCGGCGGTGCGCTGGGCCACCAGCCGCTCCAGGCCCGTGTAGAGTCCCTGGAGCTCGGAGGCCATGTTGTTGAAAGCCCGGGCCAGGAAGCGGAACTCCTCCAGCCCCCGTTCCGGCGCCCGGGTCTCCAGGCGTCCGGCGGCCAACTGCCCGGCGGAATCGGAGAGGAGGCGGACTCCGGTGACCACTCCCCGCAGGACCAGCACAGCCGCGCCCGCCGCAGCCAGAATCACCGTCACTGTCACCACCGGGACCACGATGAGCACCCGTTGGGCGGACAGCCGGGCTTCTGCCTGGGCCTGGGCATGGCGCGCCCGGGCCAGCGCAACCATTTTCTCCACTTCCTGCCCCAGCAGCCGGTGGTTGACGCTCAATGTGTTCAGCAGATAGGGGGTCCAGTCCTGATAACCCTCCTCCGTAGCCTGGAGAATCTGGTGGGTCACTTGCGTCACATTGACCAAGGTGGCGGCCGTAGTGTTCATGCTGGCCCGAAGTTCGCTCCCGGGGGGAAGAGATTGGGCCTGATCCTGCAAGACCTGCCGGTACATCTCTATCGCGATCAGGGAAGGGGAGAGGTCACGATGCAATTCTTCCAGATTAACCCCGCGTGTCACATCTTCCCAGGTACGCAGAACCAGTTCCGTCGTCTGGTAAGCAACCGACAATGCTGTCTCCAGATAGGAGGTCGTCTCTCCCATCACGGCCACGGCATCGCGGATGCGGAGCAATTGCACACCCACGATGCCCCCACCAATGATCGCAATGATCGCCAGGAACAGGGCCAGGCCGGCCAGCCGTCCGCCCAGGGTGTTCAGAAACCGTCGGAAAGAGAATCGCTCCATAGATGCCTCCAATCCTCAACCCGCTTCCTGCAGCCGGACCTCATCGGCGTGGGTGTAGACCTCTATCCCCAACTTCTGGGCAATCTGCAGGGCTTTTTCCTCCACCATCGGGGAAATCACCATCTTCCGGTCCGCCCGGCGGCCTTCCCGGCGCTCGTAAAAACGGACTTTCCGATCAAAGGTGTACATATCGGAACGGCTCATAGAGGACTTGATCTCGCAAACAATGAGGGTGCTATCCCGAATGATGAGGTCCAGTTCCACCTGATCCGGATGCCCGAAGACGTCGCCCGTCTCATCGTAGCCCTGGTAATGGAGGACCTGGACGCCGAAACTCTCCTCCAGGATGGCCTGGATGCCGTTGCGAAAAGCGGATTCGGCGAAGATGCCCCAACGGGCGCCGATGGCCGAGATGCCCGTATCTATCCGCTGGAGGAGATGGCGAAAAGTTTCGCGGAATTCCTGATGTTCCTTCTGATTCTCCTCCCAACGGCGCTGGGATTCTGCCCGCTCCTCCTCAAAGCGGCGGTTCCATTCGGCCCGCTGCTCCTCCCAGCGGCGCTGGGATTCCGCCCGCTCCTCCTCCCAGCGGCGGTTCCATTCCGCCAGTTGTTGCTGCCAGCGACGTTCGTACCGGGCCAGGAACCTGCGCCAGCGGCGCTCCGATTCTGCCCGCTCCTCCTCCCAGCGGCGGTTCCACGCCTCCCGCTCTTCCTGAAAGCGGCGGTTCCACGCCTCCCGCTCTTCCTCCCAGAGACGGCGCCACTCGGCCCGCTCCTCCTCAAAGCGGCGATTCCGGTCTTCCCGCTCCTCCTCAAAGCGGCGATTCCAGTCTTCCCGCTCCTGGCGCAACTCCGCAAGCATCTGCTCAAAACGGGCATCCGTCTGGGCCCGGCCGGCAAAATACTCCCGGCCCAGGTCCAGGATCCACCCCCGAATCTCCGGGTCCGTTCGCATCAATTCCGGCAGTCTCTGCCGGATCAGCGTGACGACTTCCTCATCGCGCATATCTTTACCCTCATACAGGGGGCAGGATAAATCCTGCGCCTGATCTATCCTGTGGTGCAGGATGAATCCTGCGCTACCGTAGGATAGGATTTATCCTGTAGCATAGGATTTATCCTGTGGTGCAGGCTAAAGCCTACGCTACATTACCCATGCCCGTCCCCACCGTGCAGTTGGATGACGCCCTCGGCGGCCCGGAAGGCGCGCCCCAGTTCCCGGACGGCGGTACGGAGGATGGTCTCCATGTCGGTGGAAGCACGGACGCGGGCAGAAACTTCCGCGCGAATGCGCTCCCACTCGGCCCGGCGCCGGGTCTCCTCAAAGAGGCGCATCCGCTCCAGCGCCAGCGCGGCCTGGTCCGCCAGCGTCCGGTAGAGGCGGACCTCCCGCTCGCTGAACTCGCAGGGTTCGGAGAGGGACTCCACCAGCAGCCATCCCAGGAATCGCTGGCGGGTAGCCAGAGGAATGAGTGCCACAGCCCGAATCCCCAGAACGTTCAGAAAAATGTGGCGGGAAATGTCGTCCATTATCGTCGAGAAGCGCACATCCGGGATGATGAGGAGATCGGTGGGCATTGAAGCAATCAGCGGGATCTGTTGCGGAGACCAGCGATTGCCCAGTACAGCGGGGCGCTCCACTCCCGGCTCCCAGGCTGCCACGATCTCCACCACCGGCTCCTCCGGCGGACTTTCGGGGTCTATCAGCGCCAGCACACAACGACCGATCTGGGGCGGGATCACGTGGTCCACGAAGGCGTGCAGGACCTCG
>JAPYWT010000324.1 GCA_028276215.1 Thermoflexus sp.
CCCTACCGCTCTGTGCCCTCCAAGAGATGGAGGGGGATCAAAGAGAAATCCGGAGACTCGGAGGCGGAACCAACACCTGTGTTTGTGAAGGTGACTCGCCGCGACTGAAGCGAAATGCCCACTCCTATCTCCAGGTCAGGCGGCGAGACTGGTATGCTCTCAGATTGGGGTCTTCCGGATTCACCGTCTCCCAGATTTTCAAGAGATCCTCAGCCGTTTCGTAATCTCCCCGCCGGAGCATCAGATCAATCTGGACGCTGCAGAGGGCACTGAATTCGGAGGTGTGAAACTCTTCGCGGCTACGCATTAACCGTTTGAGCACCTCCGCCGCTCCGTCCAGGTCCCCCCGTTCCACCAGCCTCCTGGCCCGGACGATCTGCCCGAAAAAGTAATCCGGAAAGGCCTCTATGACATGGTCCAGAATCTTCTCGGCTTCCCGATTCCTCCCCTGGAGCTGGAGGGCGGCTGCCAGGTTATAGAGCAGACCCGGATGTTCCGGGTGGAGCGTCAGGGCCTCCCGTAAACGTTCCTCTGCCCGTCTGGCCTGACCGGCATGCATGGCCTCTATGGCCTCCTCCACCAACTCCAGCCCCCGAGGACTCATAGAGGGGTCAGGACGAGGTTCACCGCTGACGAGGTATTTCCGCAACAGAACGGGTGTCCACTTCCCCTTGAGCCACAGGTTGACCTCCGTAAGGGGAAGAACACCGTGTTCGTTCAGAATGCGCGCCGCTTCCAGCCGCTTCTCATCGGGGTCATACTGGCTGAAGGCATATGCCTTCAGCCCCTCCAGCAGGACGGAATAGCCGGAGATGTCGGCGGCCCGAAGGACGAACTCCTTGGCTTTCGGGTCACCTCGCTCCATAATGAGACTGACTATGGAGGGATATGGAAAGCAGCGCTCCAGGAACTTTTTGACGGAACGGCGAAGTTGCTCCTCGGACCGACGTTCCGCCCGTTCCAGAAGCCGAATGCTTTCGGCGAGGACGGAGCGCGGAACCCAGTGCTCCATGGACAGGGACCAGGGGGCATAGCGTTCGTGAGGCGGCTTCCGAAGATTTTCCAGATTCTCAATCGCCAGCGGAAAGTCAGGTTCGTACTTCAACGCCCTGCGCCAGAGGTCCTGCGCCTGCTTCGCGCGGCCCAGGCGGTATTCCGAGGCGGCCAGATGGCACAGGAACGCCGCAGCGATGGGGGGTTCCATCTCGTCCAGGCGGGACGGATCCTGGAGTAAGGAAACCACGCCCTGGTCATCCCCCAGGAAAGCCAGCGCCTCGGCCTGTTTGGCCCAGTCGCGAGGGTTTGGGCTTCTCTGCTCCTTCAGTCGTTGAGCATACTGGAGGGCCTCCTCGGTCCGGCCCTGGAGATACAGGTATCGGCTCAGATTAGAGAGGGCCTGGATGTTCGTCGGATCCATATCCAGCACCCGCTGGGCCTCCTTTATGGCCCTATCTAAATTGCCCTCCAGCCAGAGGAGAAGACTCAGGTTGTTCCGAACGGGAATAAAGTCGGGATAGCGCGATAGGAGTTTCTCGGCGACCCTGATCCCCCGGCGATACTCCCCCGTATTCAGACAAAACTGAACCTCATCGTGCAGGGCGAGCGTCTCCGCATCCATCAGCGGCTCTCGTCCTGCTTGCAGGCGGACCAGCACATCTTCCAGGGTTTTGACCCGTTGCTGCGCGTCTGCCGCGAGGCTGTGATGGGGCCAGCGCTTCAGGTAGTTGCGATAGGTCACCAGACCGAGGGCCGGAAGGCCGTTGACGACGTAAGCACCCGCCAGGTCGAAGGTCGCGTCCGGATCGTCGGGCATCAACTGGTGGAGACGATACGAGACCCGCAGATAGTCATCATAATCCTTTAACTGGTAAAAGACTTCGCCCATCAGGAGCAAAACGTCCGCCTGGTTGGGATACTGCTGGTTCAGGTCTTCCAGGATATTCAGCGCTTCCCGATATGCCCTTCTGGCGATCAGCCGTTCAGCCTTATCCAGCCCCTTTTCCAGGTCTGTTTTTTCTGCCGGCTGTATCGGTCTCGGCGGGGAAACCGGAACCTGTTTCTTTTTCTTCCTTTTAGCCATATCTGCTTCTCCTGTAGTCAACTTGTAGCACACGCGGCCCACCCGACGCAGGCCTGGCGGCGCGCGCTATCTTAATCGTGGCTGGGCGGCTGGCGTATGAGACATGGTGCTCCTATTTTACAACAACTGGTGCCGTTCCGCCAACTATCGTAACTACCTACCAGGGCGCCCCCGGGCAAGCGCTATCAAAGACGCAGCGAAGGCATGCCCCTGTAGCGCAGGCCGCCAGGCCTGTATTCGCAGGCTAAAGCCTACGCTACATTATCTGCAAACGATTCAGGGTAGGTAATTGCCAACTATCTGACAATCGCAGGACAACTGCTCACAGTTGTCCTGCAGATTCGGGCCCCCCTCATCAGCGGACCTCCAGCAGAATCCGGCCCTCCGGCAGGGGGCCGGCGGGGCCGGTGACCGGCAGCCGCTCCAGGGTGTTCGGCCGGTACATCCCCACCGCCAGGGAGAAGGGGCCGCCGGCGGCAGCGGCCGGGACGCTCAGGACGTGCTCGTCGGGGACGACGTCGCCCCGCCGCCAGGCCCAGGTGGGGTAGCGGCCCCAGCGGGGCGGGCCGTCGTGCTGGGTCACCATTTCCCCCCGGGCGTCCAGCAGGTGGACGAAGACCCGGTAGTCCTCCCCCGGGGCCCCGTCGGCGCGCCAGTACAGGGTGACGGTGAGCACCCCCCCCGCCTCCACTCCACCCGTCAGGTCGTACCCCACCAGTCGGATGGCCTCCCCCAGCCGGTAGTCCAGCGGATGGGTGGGGGTGACCGCCAGGGGCCGTTGCGGGGCCACCCGTACCCGGAAGGCGACCGGCGCCTCCACGGCCTGCCCGTCTTCCCCGACCACCGGCAGCAGGGCCGAGGGGTCTTTATCGTAGAGGCCGATCCGTCCGTCGTACAGTTCGGGCGCCGGGGCCCAGGGGGCGACCCGAACCCGGTAATCGTCGCAGAAGGCCCGCCCGACGGGCCAGAGGGAGGTGGGGAACCGCCCCAGGCCGGGGTAGGTGTGCCGTTCACCGATGCGGATGTTCTCCCGCCCCACCAGTTGGACGACGACGGTGTAGTCCTTCTCCATCGGGGCCAGCGCGGTCCAGCAGGCGCGCACCGTCAGCACCTCCCCCGGTGCCACCGAGGGGCGGTCGGGAGCGGCGCCCAGCAGCCGTATGGTCTCTCCGTACGTCCACTGCAGCCCACTCACCACACGCGTGACCGCCGCCGGGTCCAAAAGGCGCGGCGGGGCGAAAGCCGGGCGGATGACTAAAAAGGGGGTCAGCAGGTTGAGGAGGACGAGGGCCAGCAGGACCCCGCTCCGCGCCTCACGTGGCCAGGGGAGATGCTCCCAGCCCACCGCTGTCAGCAGTGCCCAGGCGCCGATGGCGGGGAAGAGCAGTCGCCCATGGGGGGCCTCCACCTGGCGCATCCACTGGAGGAGGGCCAGGAAGACCGCGCCGCACCACGTCGCCGCCAGCAACAGGATGTCCCCGCGCGCCTGCAGCGTGCCGACTGAAGTCGCCCGTCCTGGGCCTTCGGCCGACGGTCGGCCTTCGCCGACCGTCAGTTCCATCACTACAGGAAAGTCTGCGGTTGCCGCGTCAGCGAGAGGCTTTGTGCCGGGGGGCGACGCCTGGCACCAAAGGCGTCTGGAAAAGAGCGTTTCCCACCAGCGCATGAATCTCCGTCCCCACCCCACCAGGGCCAGGACGACCAGTCCGCCCAGGGCGACATACACCCAGGCCGGGTATTCCACGTGCCCCCAGCCGAACGCGCCCCAGAAGGAGCGGTACAGGCGGGGCATTTCGCTCAGCAGGGTCGCCAGCGAGGCCGGGGTCTGCCGCCC
>JAPYWT010000325.1 GCA_028276215.1 Thermoflexus sp.
CCGGACCTCTTCGCGGCCACTACGGAGGCGGAGCGGCTGGCGGCGCCCCGTCCCATCACCGTCTGCCCGGGGTGCCCCCATCGGGGCACTTTCCTGGCCATCAACCGCGCCATCCGCCGGGCCGGATACAAGCGGGACCAGGTGATGGTGACCGGGGACATCGGCTGCACCATCCTGGGGATGAACCCGCCCTTTGATACGGTCTGGAACGAGGTGGCGATGGGGGCCAGCATCGGCCTGGCCCAGGGCTACGTCCACGCGGGCGTCCGGACCCCGGTCATCGCCACCATCGGCGACTCCACGTTCTTCCACGCGGGCATCCCGGCGCTTATCAACGCCGTCCAGCACGCCGTCCCCCTGACGGTCATCATTATGGACAACGGCTGGACGGCGATGACGGGCATGCAGGTCAACCCCGGCACGGCGGAGGACTTCCAGCCGCCGGGGGGCCGTCGGGTGGACATCGCCCAACTGGTGCCCGCGCTGGGGGTGGAGCACTTCTTTGTCGTGGACCCCTTTGACCTGGACGGGACGACGGCGGTCATCCAGCAGGCGCTGGCGCTGCCCGGGGTCAAGGTGGTCCTGTCCCGGCAGGAGTGCGCCATTCAGGCGCAGCGCCGGGGCCGTCGGGCCGGCGTTGTGCGCGTCGTGCCGGAGAACTGCAACCTCTGCAAACTGTGCATCACCCTCACCGGTTGCCCGGCCATAGACCTGGGGGCGGAGGCCGTGGTGATTGACCCTGCCCTCTGTTATGGCTGTGGTCTGTGTGCCCAGGTGTGCAACCGGGGGGCTTTGATCCATACATCTGTAGCGCAGGCCGCCAGGCCTGTGGCAGGCTGACAGCCTGCGCTCCACCATAGGTGATTGCGATGCTGGATATTTTTCTCATCGGCGTTGGCGGCCAGGGGCTTCTGACTATTGGGGAGGTGATTGCGGATGCCGCCGTGGCTCTGGACCTTCCGGTCTGTTTCTACCCCTACAAGGGCATGGCCCAGCGGGGCGGGCTGGTCAAGGCTCAGTTGCGGCTGGGGCGGTCGGCGGTCGGGCCGAATATCCCGCCCCGAGGGGCCGACCTGGTCATCGCGATGGAGGTATCAGAGGCGCTGCGGGCCATACGCGCCCTGCGGCCCGGCGGGGAGTTTCTGCTCTTCGGGGAGCGCTGGCTCCCGACAGCCGTCATGCTGGGCAAGGCCGCGTATCCGGCGCTGGAGACGGTGCTGGAGCAGGTGCGCGCAGCAGGGGGGCATCCGGTCTATCTATCCCCGGATTCGCTGCCCGCTGGCCTGCCGGCCAACCTGTTCGTACTGGGGGCGGCGGTCGGTCGGACCCGCCTGGGGAACGTCCTGCCCGCTGCGGCGGTGGAGGAGGCCATCCGGCGCCGGTGGCCCCGAGACCCGGAACGCAATCTGACCGCCTTCCGGGCCGGTCACTCAATCTCAATTTGATCTCACACAAAGACACAGAGACACAAAGAAAAAAATAAAAAAACTTTGTGCCTTTGTGTCTTTGTGTGAGAATAAACAGTGCCTTTGATCTCACACAAAGACACAGAGACATAAAGAAAAAATAAAAAAAACCTTTGTGCCTTTGTGTCTCTGTGTGAGAATAAACAGTGCCTTTGATCTCACACAAAGACACAGAGACATAAAGAAAAAATAAAAAAACCTTTGTGCCTTTGTGTCTTTGTGTGAGAATAAACAGTGCCTTTGTGTCTTTGTGTGAGAATAAACCCAGGAGGAGCCATGCCGTTTGCTCAGATTGGAGAACAGGCGCTCTTCTACACCGTTAGCAGGCGGGGAGGACCGGCTCTGATCCTGATCCACGGGGCCGGCGGAAGCCACCTCCACTGGCCCGCCGCGCTGCGCCGCATGCCCGGCGCCACCGTCTATGCCGTAGACCTGCCTGGCCATGGGCGGTCTGAGGGGCCGGGACGGGAGCACATAGAGGACTACGTCGCCGACATCGTGCGCTTCATGGATGCCGTGGGCGTTTCGCGCGGGGTGCTGGTGGGGCATTCCATGGGAGGCGCCATTGCCCAGATGACGGCCCTCATGGCCCCGGAGCGGGTCGCCGGACTGGTGCTGGTGGGGACCGGCGCGCGGCTGCGGGTGGCGCCCGCCCTCCTGGACGGGATTTTGCAGGACGCGCGCGGAGCACTGGCGCTGATCACCGAATGGGCATGGGGCCCGGAGGCCGACCCGGCAATGGTCGCCCGGGGCCGTCAGATGATGGCGCGCGTGAACCCTCGGGTCGTTTGGGGAGACTTCGCCGCCTGCGACCGCTTTGACATCCGGGAGCGAGTGGGGGAAATCACTGCGCCGGCGCTGGTCATCACCGGCTCGGAGGACCGGATGACGCCGCCGAAGTTCGGGCAGTGGCTGGCGGAGCGCATTCCCGGCGCGCGCTTTGTCCTGGTAGAGGGAGCCGGTCACATGGTGATGCTGGAGAAGCCGGACCAGGTGGCGAGCGCGGTACGGGAGTGGTTGAAGGCCGTAGCGCAAGATTGACCTTGCGCTCCGGCGCTACATCGCTTCTTTCAGCGTGTCCAGGAATTCCCGGTTGTTGCGCGTGCGGGCCAGGTGCTGCAGCACCGACTCGGTCACCGTCGTCAGGTCGTACCCGGCGCCAGCCGGTGGCGGGGCCACCATCTGAGCGATCATCTTGCGCATCAGCCAGACCTTTTGCAGCGTCTCCGGTTCCAGGAGCAGTTCCTCCCGGCGGGTGCCGGACCGCTCAATGTCAAAGGCGGGGAAGATGCGCCGTTCCTGCAGCCGCCGGCTGAGGTGGAGTTCCATATTGCCGGTCCCCTTGAACTCCTCGTAGATCATATCGTCCATCCGGCTGCCGGTATCCACCAGACAGGTGGCGATGATGGTGAGGCTGCCGCCCTCCTCCAGGTTCCGGGCCGCGCCGAAGAAACTCTTGGGCGGGTAGAGGGCCGCCGGGTCCAGACCACCGGAGAGGGTGCGCCCGCTGGGCTGAACGACCAGGTTGTACGCCCGCGCCAGCCGGGTGATGCTATCCAGCAGAATGACCACGTCCTTCTTGCACTCCACCAGCCGCTTGGCCCGCTCCAGCGCCATCTCCGCCACTTTGGTGTGGTTCTGGACCGGTTCATCAAAGGTGGAACTGATGACCTCCGCCTCCACCGACCGGTCCATATCGGTCACCTCCTCCGGCCGTTCGCCGATGAGGACGACCATCAGGTGGACCTCCGGGTGGTTGGCACTGATGCCGTTGGCGATGTGCTTGAGGACGGTGGTCTTTCCGGCCTTGGGGGGCGAGACGATGAGGCCCCGCTGCCCCTTCCCGATGGGCGCGATGAGACTGAGCAACCGGGTGGTCAGGTTGTGCCGGTCCGTCTCAATGATCAGCCGCTTGGTCGGGAAGATGGGGGTCAGTTTCTCAAAGCGGGGGCGCAGTTTGGCCTGTTCCGGGTCCATCCCGTTGACCGTCTCCACCCGCAGCAGGCTGTACCACCGTTCGGTCTCCTTGGGGGGCCGGACCTGCCCGATGACCAGGTCGCCGTTGCGCAGGCCAAAGCGCCGAATCTGGGACTGAGAGACGTAGACGTCCTCCGGGCTGGGGAGATAGTTGGGCCCCCGCAGGAAGCCGACGCCCTCATCATGGAGAATCTCCAGCACGCCGCCCCGAAAGGTCAGCCCCTCCCGCTCCGCCTTCGCCTGAAGGATGCGCAGGATCAGGTCCTCTTTCTTCAGTCGGCTGTAGCCGGAGACCCCCATCTTTCGGGCCAGTTCCCGCAGGTCGGAGAGCGTCCACTCCTCCAGAACCCCCATCTCCAGAATCTCGGATGGCACTCCCGGGACCACCTCGCGCGGGCCTTCATCCGCTTTGGGGGCAGGCACCTCTTCTTCTTTTGGGATGAACGT
>JAPYWT010000326.1 GCA_028276215.1 Thermoflexus sp.
CGGGAAGTCGGTACTCCAGCCGTAGAAGCGAATCTTGCCTTCTTTGACCAGTTCCTCCAGTGTCTCGCGCACCGGTTCGGCCTGATCGGCCGGATAACCGTTGTCGTGGAACTGGTAGAGGTCAATGTAGTCGGTGTTCAGGCGGCGCAACGAGTCCTCACAGGCGCGCCGGATGCCCTCCGGAGAGGCATCCGCACCGATGACCTGGCGGGTCTCTTCGTCAAAGACGGCGTTGAATTTGGTGGCGATGACCACCTGGGATCGGCGACCCGCCAGGGCCCGCCCCAGAATCCGCTCGCTGTGGCCGGCACCGTAGACGTTGGCCGTGTCAAAGAAATTGATGCCCAGGTCCAGGGCCGCGTGAATGGCGCGGATGGACTCGTTATCATCCACCTCGCCCCAGCCCAGGGGCGTCTCACCAGCCCAGAACGGGCCGCCGATGGCCCAGCACCCCAGCCCCAGGGCGCTCACTTCAATGCCTGAACGTCCCAATGTGCGTTTCATCTCTCACTTCCTCCACCGATAGTCGTTCTGCAGGGCCTGCCGGAAGTCCTCCTGAATCTGGTCCTTCGTCCGAATCTCCCACTCGTCCCCCTGCCAGCGGTAGAGGAGCAGGCAGTGAATCTGCTGCGCGTGGGGCGTGCTGTTCCAGCGGTGAATCTCCTCGTACGCCGCCCGCACCCAGCCGATGTTGCGGTTGATCCACCCGTTGGGCCCCGTCCCGTCCGGGTTCACCGTCCAGTGGTTCGTCTCGGTGATGTAGACGGGTTTATCCCGCCATTTGGGGGGGATGGCCTCAATGAACGGACGGTAGGCCTGGAAGTCGTAGTAGTGCTCGTGCTCCGTGCCGGGGACCAGAGGCCAGTCGGTGAAGACCCGCAGGTGGGTGATGTAGTCCACCACCGGACCGTGGGTGTAGGTGTGGAGCGCGAAGCCGTCCAGGGCCTCAATCCCGTCCAGCATCTCCTTGAAGTACGTCAGCGGGCGGTATCGGATGCCGCCCAGACGGACCCAGGGGGTGGTGTTGTACGGGTCCACCGCCCCCGGCACAACGGTGGCGTTGGGCAGGACCGCCTTGATGGCCCGGTAGGCCAGGTTGAAGGCCCGCGCGTAGAGTTGCGGGGTGATGTGCTCCCGGGGGTCCGCCAGCCCGCCGGGGTGCTCCCGGACGTTGTTCTGCTCGTTGCCGATGATGATGATCCAGGTGTAGTAGGACGGCGGGACCTCCGGACGCTTCAGGTAGAGTTCGGCCCAGCGCGCGCAGGTGGCCGCGAAGGCCCCGTAGTACTGGGATTCGGGCAACGTCCCCGCCGGTTCGTAGCCGTGGTTGAGGCGGATGACCACGCCGAAGCCGTTGCGGGCCCAGTCCCAGAGTTTCTGCCGCAGGGCCTCGTTGGGCCGCAGGTTCTCCGGATGACACCCGATGGATTCGGTGAAGAGCACCCAGCCCCGACGGCCCGTCCCCTGGAACAGGTGACGGAAGTCCTCCGTCTCGTCGGCGCCGGCGCCGTGGATGCCGAAAATCCAGGCGCACTCGCCGAAGGGCAGGGGCGCGTCCTCCACCGGACGGCGATTGTCCGGGGGGACGTCGGCGGCCAGGTACCAGGCGGCGGCGTACCCCTCGTGCAGACTGGGCGTGCGCACCCGAATCCACTGCCCCTGCTGCCCGACCTTCGCCAGGGCCTGCTGGGGGTCCTCCCGAATTTCCAGGATGGTCCCGTCGGGGACGCGCCAGACGGTGGGGGAATCGGTCCCTGGGCCCCGGCGGATGTTCAGATAGCCGACCTGGGGGCTCTGGACGCGCAGGAGAGTGGGCAGGGGAGGAGCCTCCGCGACCGGCGGGTGGTCGGTGACGTACCAGGCGGCGACCCACCCCTCCGGCCCGTCGGGCTCCAACTGGACGTTGAGCCACCCGTAGGTGCCCAGTTTCTTCCGGGCCAGGGCGGGGTCCTCTATGACCTTCAGGCGCGCGCCGGGGTAGAGCCGTCCGATGAGCGTATCCGGGCGCACGACGGGCTGGCTGCGGTAGTTGACCTCCTGCGTGGTCCAGACGTAGGTCAGGTGTCCCGGCGGGGCGGGCGGCGGAGCAGGAAGCGTTGGGGGCACGCCGGGGTCGGTCATCGCGAAGGAGGGGGTGTCGTCGGCCCGCCACTCCGGGAGCCAGCCCAGCGCGCCGTCGGCGGTGCGGACCTGGAGCCAGCGGCGGCCGTCGGGCCCGCGCCGCCAGGCCACTCCCTCGGCGGTGGCCCGGTAGATGAGGGCCCGTACCCGGCTGGCGGCGAAGTCCGGCGCGGCGTAGAGGACGGCCCCCTCCAGCGGGGTCACCCACACGCTGGCCGGGATGGGCATCTCCACCGGCCCCTCCGCCGGGGCGAAGTCCCGGATCAGGGGGACCAGGGCGTCGGGGATGGCGCGGGCGGTGTAGAAACTGACGAAGGTCGGCCCGTTCGCGGCCACCCGGTCCAGCCAGACCCGGAACTCCTCCGGCGACATGGGCGCGCTGCCGTACTCGTCGTGATAGGGGCCCAGGACGGGGTAGAGGGGCGGGCGGAAGCCCCACTTGAGGCACCAGTCTTCGTAGTGGCCGTAGGTCCACTCGTCTATCACCCGGCGGGCCTGGACGTCCCAGGGGGTTGGGTTGCCCGGGGCGAAGAAGGAACCGTAGGCCATGGGCATCAGGCCGCCCTTGCAGATCTGGAGCATTTCCGTGTACGGCAGGTCCGTGTGGGCGGAGATGTTGGGGAAGGAGCAGAGGTAGAGGGCCTCGGGGTTGACCGGTGCGCTTTTGAGGGCCTGGACCAATCGCCGGGCGGCCTCAAATTTTCGGCTGCAGGGGGCCTCCATATCAAAGACGAAGCCCTGGTAACCGTCCCGGAAGGCCTGCAGGACGACCTGGGCCTCCCGTTCCGGGTCGTCCAGGGTGAGCCAGGTCCAGGCGAAAGGGACCAGGCCGGCCTCGGTGATGCGGCGGACCGCTGGAGCGGAATCTTCGTAGTATGTCTCCGCCTGCCCAACTTTGTAGAGAATGTGGGTTCCGCCGGTCTGCTGAGCCAACAGGATGGCCCGGCCCAGTTCGTCGCCAGCCCGACGCCATGCCCAGATGCCCTTGCCACGCAGCGGTGAAGCGCTCATCGGTGCCTCCTTTATCGTCTTTTAACCGCAGAGAACGCGGAGGACGCGGAGAGTCTTTTTTATTCTAAATTCTCCAGGTCCGCCAGGTCCTGAAAGCGTCCGGATGCCCGCTTGGTTCGCTTGAGGTTATCCAGATCAATGAAATTGACCGGAAGACCTTCTACATCCACCACGGTACGGAAAGGATAACAGTCCGAAAACTCCACGCCCGGCAATGTGGTCAGGATGTCTATCCGGTTGGGGGGGTAACCCAGTTGGATAATCTGGTCCGGCGTCAGAAAATCCTCCACCGTCAGCCCCAGGGAACCAAAGCCGAACTGATCCAGGGCCTTTACCATTCGCCGGGCGTTCTCCTCGCTCATCTCTATCCAGACGTCCAGATCTTTGGTGTAGCGAGGATAGCCATAGAAGGCGACGGCGTAGCCGCCCACCACCAGGTAGCGGACCCCGTTATCGTTTAACGATTGTATAAACTCTCTGAAGTCGGGGCTCAGCACCATATTTCCAGCGGTGGTACTCCCGGCGGATTTCTTCCAGCGCGGCCAGGCGCGCCAGGGGTGGCTGGGCTCGCCAGTAGGCGGCGTCGCTCTGCCGCTCCCCCCGTTTCACGCGTGTGACCACTCGTGCAATCCCGGCCATAGGCTGACCGCTACAGCGTTCCCGGCAGGTTGTACTGGGCGTAGTCCCCTTCAAACTCGGTGGGGATGGTGCGCAGAATCTCCACCCAGCGGATGATGCGGTTGGCGCCCTGCAG
>JAPYWT010000327.1 GCA_028276215.1 Thermoflexus sp.
GGCGGCGAAGCCGGGCATCCGGCCGTCCACCAACTGGATCCCCCAGGAGCGCAACTGGATGTCGTCAATGGGGCCGTTCAGGTACCCGCCGCCCCCTTCTTCTTTCTCAAACTCCGGGCTGGTGAACGACGCGCCGCCGGTCATCCGGAAGCCGGGGTACCGCTCCGGCTGCTCGCCGTAGGCGAAGCGGATGCCCTCAATGGCCTCGCAGGCCAGGAGCGTCGCCATCCCGCAGTCCAGCGTCTCCCCCAGATACGGGACCCACCACTTCTCATCCGGCGGGGGATGGAGCAAACTCTTGGCGTGCTCAATGACGGGCACCAGGTCGCCGATCTTGCTCACCGGATGGCCCATCATGCCGTAGATGACGGGCAGATAGTACGCCGTGTTGGTGAACGCGATGGGGGTATCGGGCCCCTTTTCCGCCAGCGCTTTCTGCAGCAGGGCCTCCGCCTCGGCGACGATGGCGTTGGCCCCACGAATCGCTCGGGTTGCAATGTATCGGGACATACCTTACCTCCGACCGTAGACTGCTTGCAGCCGCTCCTCCAGCGGGAGTTCCAGCACTTCGCGGATGCGCCAGTCGCCGGACTTGCCCCACTTGGCCGGGTTGTACTCCTCCAGCCCGAGGGCGGCGCGCTTTTTGTCAATGTGGGCCAGGGAACGCCGGACGATTTCCTCCGGGTCATCCAGGAACTCCAGCCGCCCACCGACCTTCTTCTCCCAGCCCTCCGTCATCAGACGGATGACCTCAGGGCTTCCGGCCACTGGGTTGCGACCACCAGCCATGATGACGTAAGCGCCGGAGGCGACGCAGTAGGTAGCGATTGAGAGCGCCTTCTCGCTCATCCACTCGGATGCCATGCCGACGGCGGGGATGTCGGCGATGTCGTCGCCCAGGCCGGTCTCAGTCGCCATCTGGGAGAGGACGGTGAGGATGCGGGAGTTATCCACGCAGGCGCCCAGGTGGAGCACCGGCGGGATGCCGACGGCCTCGCAGACCTCCCGCAGGCCCGGCCCGGCGTACTCCATCGCCGCCTCGGGGGTCATGTAGCCCTTCTTGGCGCTGGCGATGGCGCCGCAGCCGGTCTGGACCACCAGGACGTCATTCTTAAGGAACTCGGAGACGACGTAGTAGTGGTTCTCGTCGTGACAAACACGAGCGTTGTTGCAGCCGATGTCGGCGACGACGCCCCGAATGCGCCCGGCGATGATGGCATCGTTCAGCGGGCGGAAGGAGCCGCGATAGGTGCCGCCCAGCGCGTAGTTGATGTACTCGTGGGAGAAACCGGGGGTCAACTGAGCGCGGATGTCCGGGATGAAGACCTCGCCCCGCTGCGGGAAGCGGTCAATCGCGGTGCGGAGAATCTGCTTGGCGACCTCCAGCGCCCGGCGTTCATCAAACTCCATGTGCAGGGCCCCCGTGATCTTCACTTTGGGAGAGGTGGTGATCAGCGCGGTGTGGAACCGCTGGGCCAGCGGGACCAGGCCCTCCATGATGCACTGGATGTCCACCACCATCGCCTCCACCGCGCCGGTGAGGATGGCCAGTTCCTGCTGCAGGAAGTTGCCCGCCAGGGGGATGCCCTCCCGCATGAGAATCTCGTTGGCCGTGCAGCAGATACCGGCCAGGTTGACCCCTTTGGCCCCTTTGCTCTGCGCGTAGGCGATGATTTCGGGGTCCTGCGCGGCGGCAACAATCATCTCGGAGAGGATAGGCTCGTGGCCATGGATGATGACGTTGACCATGTCCTCCCGCAGGACGCCCAGGTTGGCCTCCGAGCGGACAGGGGCGGGGGTGCCGAAGAGGATGTCGGTCAGGTCGGTGGCCAGCATAGAGCCGCCCCAGCCGTCGGCCAGCGCGCAGCGCATGGACTGGTCCAGCAGGTGCTCCGCGTCCTGGTCGTTGCCCATATGGGTCCGGTGGAGCAGTTCCACGACTTCCCGGTCCACCGAGCGCGGGGCGATGCCCAGGTCGCGCCAGATTTTCTGTCGCTTGGCGGGGGCGCGCTTCAGGTAGAGCAATTCGCCCTGGACGCGGCCGAACTCACCCAGCGCGGCCAGCGCCACATCCCGGGCAATCTCGTTGATGGGGCGGTCGCCGACCTTGACCCCCAGGTAGCGGGCCACCTCGTAGAGTTTGTAGGGGTCGCGGATTTTGTAGTCCGGGGCGTGGCCCTCGGCGGCCTCCAGAAGAGTGTAGGCCAGACCGCGCCCGTGGTCGGAGTGGGCGGCCGCGCCGGCTGCCACCGCGCGGGCAAAGTTGCGGGCCACCACCGTAGCCCGCGTCGCGCCGCAGACACCCATGTCCGTATCGCCGACCAGGCGGCAGGGGCCCATCGCGCAGTTGCGGCAGCAGAGGCCGTCGGAGCCGATGGGACAGGGCGTAATCTCATCCGCCCGGTAGAAGCAGGTCTCTGCACCGATTTCCAGCGCCCGCTGCAGAAGTGCCACCGCCGCCGGATCGCAACTGGCCTCCTGTGGGGTACGAACTTTCTTCTTCGCCATTTTTCACCTCAGGATTCAGAATCACAGAATCGCAGAATCACAGAATCAAAGAATCACAGAATCAAAGAATCGCTGATTCTTCTGATTCTTCTGATTCTTTTGATTCCCCTACCACTTCCGGAAGTCGCCGGACATCTCAATGTCGGCCCGATAGGTCTGGCTCATCCGGAAGTCCATCGCGCCCCAGCGGGGGTCACGCCGTTTCTCGGTGGGCTCCACCAGGATGGGAGTCTGGCCCTGGCCCACCGGGTACCCGGCCTGGGCCAGCGCCTGCTCAATCCGGGCGCGGTCCACCTTCGCCGGGTTGTACTTCACCAGCACCTGCTTCCAGGCCGAACTGGCGTAGACGTCCTCCACCCCGTCCAGTTGGGTCAGCGCCTGGCGGACCTTCAGGACGTGGTGGTCGGCCCACATCAGCGGCACATCCAGAACCACTTTCTCCATTATCTCACCTCCTCATCACGTATTACGCATTACGCATTACTTATTGCGTCCCGGTGGGTGGCGGGGGAGTTGCCTCCGCCCGCCACCGTACCGGGGACGCTGGGGATTAGAAGAGCCCCTTCACTTTGCCCGTCGCCAGGTCAATGTCCACATCCACGAAGGCCGGCCGGCTGGGCAGACCGGGCATCGTCCGCATCGCGCCGCAGAGCGGGTAGAGGAAGCCCGCGCCGACGCTGGCGCGGATATCCCGGATGGGCAGCCGCCAGCCACGCGGCGCGCCCTTCAGTTTCGGGTCGTGGGTGAAGGAGAGGTGCGTCTTGGCCATGCAGAGCGGCAGTTTGTCGTAGCCCATCGCGGTGTAGAGTTCAATCTTCCGCTCCGCCTCCGGCATGTAGTCCACCCCATCGGCCCGGTAAATCTCGCGGGCGATGATCTCAATCTTCTCCTTGATGGGGATGTCCAGCGGGTAGAGGAAGCGGAACTGGCTGGGTTGCTCGCAGGCCCGGACCACCGCCTCGGCCAGCGCCGCGCCGCCCTCGCCGCCCTTGGCCCACACCTCGCTCACCACACAGTCAAAGGCGCCGGCCTTCATCGCCGCCTCCTGGACCAGGCCAATTTCCCGGTCCGTGTCCGTCTTGAAGCGGTTGATGGCGACGACCACCGGGATGCCGAACTTCTGGACGTTCTCCACGTGCTGGATCAGGTTGGGCAGGCCCTTCTCCAGCAGTTCCAGGTTCTCCTCCGTGTAGGCCGGGCTGAGGGGCCGACCGGGGATGACCTCCGGACCGCCCCCGTGCATCTTCAGCGCCCGGATGGAGCAGACCAGGACGACGCAGTTGGGGATGAGGCCGGAGTAGCGGCACTTGATGTTGAAGAACTTCTCCATGCCGCAGTCGGCGCCGAAACCGGACTCGGTGACAACGTAG
>JAPYWT010000328.1 GCA_028276215.1 Thermoflexus sp.
GTGAGGGTACAGCCCAATGCGGTAAACAAAATGCAGATTTTGCCTTGATGACTCCACTGCAAAAAGGGTTCTTTATCGCAGAGACCGCAGAGTACGCAGAGCAATATTAAAGAAAATCTCTGCGCTCTCCGCGTTCTCTGCGATGAGTTTTTGCAGTGAACTCCTTGATGCAAAAAAACCTTTGTGTCTCTGTGTCTTTGTGTGAGGGAAAAAGGAAATGGGCAACGAAGGGATTGAGCGGAATCTGCGTTCTGTGCAGGAACGAATCGCGGAGGCCGCCCTGCGGGCCGGGCGGGACCCCGCCGCGGTGACCCTGGTCGCCGTCACCAAGACCTTCCCGGTGGAGGTCATCCTGGAGGGATACGCGGCGGGCCTGCGCCACTTCGGGGAGAACCGCCCCGAGGAGGGGGCGGCGAAAATCCCCGCCGTCAACGCCGCCATCCCCGGCCCCCGCCCCGTCTGGCACATGGTCGGCCACATCCAGAGCCGCAAGGCCGACCTGGCTGTGGCCTATTTTGACGTCGTCCACTCCGTGGACCGGCTGAAAATCGCCCAGCGGCTGAGCCGGTTCGCGGTGGAGGCTGGCCGGGAGATACCGGTCCTCCTGGAGTGCAACATCAGCGGGGAGGCGACGAAATTCGGCTTCGCGGTGGACCGCTGGCAGGAGGATGCGGCCCAGCGGGAGGCGTTCTTCGCCGACTGCGCGGCGATTCTGGCCCTGCCCGGCCTGCGCGTGGAGGGACTGATGACCGTCGCGCCGATCACCGATGACCCGGAGACCGTGCGCCCGGTCTTCGCCGGGTTGCGGGCACTGCGGGACGCCCTGCGGGAGCGGTTCCCCCATCTCCCCTGGCGCGAACTCTCCATGGGGATGACCGACGACTTTGAGGTCGCGGTGGAGGAAGGCGCGACCATGGTCCGCATCGGACGGGCCATCTTCGGACCCCGGAGGGAGGAATGGTAGCGTTTGTCCTGTACCGACTGATCCACACCCTGTTCGCCCTGTACACCCTTGCCATCATCGCCCGGGCGCTGCTGCCGGTCTTCGGCCTCGGTTACGCCCATCCGGTGATGCGGTTCCTCTACACCATCACGGAGCCGCTCCTGGCTCCCATCCGCCGCCGTCTCCCGTATGTGGGACCGGTGGACTTCAGCCCGCTGGTCCTCATCCTGCTCCTCTGGCTGGCGGAGCAGATTCTCATCTGGGTGCTGTTTTGACCACCGACCACAGACGACGGACGACGGACCACAGACGACGGACGACAGACGACAGACCACGGACGCGGCTATGGAGCGACTGAGGGTTCAGGAGAGTCGTGAGGGGTGCACGTTCGGCGTTCACGTCGCGCCGGGGAGCCGGCAGGACGCCGTTGTCGGCCTTTACGGCGACGCGCTGCGGGTGCGCCTGCGCGCCCCGGCGACGGAGGGGAGGGCCAATCAGGCCCTGCGGGCCTTTCTGGCCGAACGGCTGGGCGTTCCCGTGGACGCGGTGGAAATTCTCTCCGGCCACACCTCCCGCCACAAAGTGGTCCGGGTGGCCGGGGTCACCGCCGACCGGGTGCGCTCGCTGCTGACAGGTGCAGGTTAAAGAATCATACCCGGATAGAGGTGCACCAATGGCAAAGCAAATCCGTGAACCGGCAACCTATCTGTATCCCCTGCCCGTCGTGCTGATCAGTTGCGGCGTGGGCGACAGGGCCAACATCATCACCCTCTCCTGGGTGGGCACCCTCTGCTCGGCGCCGCCGATGATCGGCATCGGGGTCCGCCCATCCCGCCATTCCCACCACCTCATCCAGGAGGTGGGGGAATTCGTCGTCAACCTGCCCACCGCCGACCAGGCCTGGCAGGCGGATTACTGCGGCCGCGTCTCCGGAAAGGACGCCGACAAGTGGGCCGCCTGCGGGTTCACCCGGGCCGCCGGAACCCGGGTACGGGTCCCCCTCATCGCCGAGTGCCCCGTCAACATAGAGTGCCGCCTTCGCCACACCGTCCCGCTGGGCAGCCACGACCTGTTCGTCGGCGAGGTGGTCGCGGTGCACGTGGATGAGGCGGTGCTGGATGCGGAGGGACGGGTGGACTTCGCCCGCCTGGCCCCGTTCCTCTACACGGGGCGGGACTACCGGCGGCTGGGGGAACGGTTATCTCCGGTGGGGTTTTCGGTGAAGTCCTGAAAACCGCAGTAGAAACGTGCCAGGCACTTTTATCAGTGCCTGGCACGTTCCCCTACCTTCGGTGAGCCGTGGGGAGCGTATCCAGCGTCTGGCCGTGGAGGGCCCGCCGCATCGCCTCCCGGTCGTCCCAGGGGTACTCCACCGTCCCGAAGCACATGGACTGTTCGTGCCCCTTGCCGCAGGCGATGACCACGTCTCCGGCGCGGGCCATCTGACAGGCCCGCAGAATGGCCTCCCCCCGGTCGGGGACGCGGAAGAGGTCCACCCCTTCGCGCTTCCCGGCCTCCTGCGCCGCCGCCGCGCTGGTCGCCATAATCTCTTCCAGGCTCTCCGTCCGGGGGTCCTCGGCGGTCAGGACCACCACGTCGGCCAGTTCCCCCGCGACCCGCCCCATCAGCGTCCGCTTCTGCCGGTCCCGCAGTCCGGCGCAGCCGAAGACGACGATGACCCGCCCCCGGGCCATCTCCCGCGCCGTCCGCAGGGCCTGCTCCAGCGCGTTGGGGGTGTGGGCGAAGTCCACAATTGCCAGGAAGTCCTGCCCCTCGTCTATCCGCTCCATCCGCCCCGGCACCCCCCGCACCGCCGCAATGCCCCGGACAATCGCGTCCGCTGGGATGCCCAGGGCCACCGCCGCCGCTGCTGCCGCCAGAATGTTGCTGACGTTGTACGCGCCGACCAGCGGGGTCGTCACTTCGGCCGGGCCGTCGGGCAGGTTCAGGGTGAGACGGGTGGCGTCGGGCGCGTGTCGGACTTCCCCGACGGTCACGTCCGCCGGGCCGGAGCGGCTGTAGGTGATGTGACGGTCGGCGGGAATGGGGCGGAGGAGGTCGTAGGAACTGTCGTCCCGGTTGAGGACGGCGACTTTGGGGACGCCCGGTTTGCGGAAAGAGCGGGTCAGTCCCTCAAAGAGCATGGCCTTGGCCCGCCGATACGCCTCCAGGGAGCCGTGAAAGTCCAGATGCTCGTGAGTGATGTTGGTGACGACGGCGACGTCAAAGTCGCAGCCGGCCACCCGGTGCTGGGCCAGTCCGTGGGAGGTGACCTCCAGGACGGCATGGGTGGCGCCCGTCTCCACCATACGGGCCAGGTAGCGCTGGAGGTCGGGCGGGTCGGGGGTGGTGGTATGGAAGCCGGTATCCACCTCCTCCTCGCCGATGCGGGCGGCGACGGTGCTGACCAGTCCGGCGTTGAGGCCAGCGGCGCGCAGGATGGAGTGGATGAGGGTGACGGTGGTGGTCTTGCCGTCGGTGCCGGTGACGCCGACCAGAGTCATCCGGCGGCCCGGCAGCCCCTCCCACGCGGCGCAGAGCCAGCCCCAGGCCTGGCGGGCGTCGGGGACCTGGATGTAGGCGAAGGTGCCCCAGGGCAGGCCCGGCATCTGGTCGGGCGCGCGCTCCCCGACGACGGCGACGGCGCCCGATGCCAGCGCGTCGGGGATGTAGGCGTGCCCGTCCAGGCTGACGCCAGGGATGGCGACGAAGAGGTCGCCGGGGCGCACGCGGCGGGAATCGGCCGCGATGCCGCCGACCTCGGGGTCCGGGCCGAGGCGGCGATGGATGGCAGGTAGATGGGCAGTCAGTTCGCTCAGACGCATGGGTTTTGGTGATGGCAACCGCTTGCTTTGAAAATAGACGCTCTGCCTCACCTCTCCCCCCAGCCCCCTCCCCTCTCCTGGCCGAAGGCCAGGAGAGGGGAGGGGGTAG
>JAPYWT010000331.1 GCA_028276215.1 Thermoflexus sp.
ATCCGCCACCTGCAAAGTGCGGGGGACCGGAGGCACATACACCGTCACCCTGAAGGCCGGGGGCGAGAAACGTCTGATTTACTCCTGTACCTGCCCGTACGCCGCCAAAGGGTACGTTTGCAAACACGTGGTGGCGGCGGCGTTGAAGGTGAGCGAGCAGGTCGGCTCCATAGAGGACCGCTGGGATTACCGTCTGGACCGCCTGCTGGATTCCCTCTCCAGACGGACGTCCCGGCCCACCACCGCCGAAGATGCTTCGCCCTACGTCCTGATTTTCGGTCTCCAGACCGGAGGGAGTACCTGCTATCTTCAAGCCTTCACCCTCTCCCCGTCCAATTGGCCCGAGGCCGGAAAGGTTTCCCCCGGCGACCCGGAGGCCGTCGCCCAGTCTCTGGACCGGGACCGTTCCTGGCAACCTTTCGCGTATCAGGCCCATCCCCCGCTGAACCCGTATGCCTGCATCAACCTGCCCCCGGAGGCGGCCCATATTTACAACCTGATGCTCACCGCTTACCCGTATTACTACTTCTCCACCCCCGAGTCCAGCACGTTCGGCAAATATCTGCTCATCCTGGCCCGCTATCAGGTGCCCATCTTCCTGCACAATGGCAGCCGATTCCTGCGCCGTCTGCGCTGGCGGGACCGCCCGGTGCCCCTGGAGGTGGCCCTGATCCGGGACAACCTGGGTATGCAACTGGACGTGGGCGCCAACGTGGACGGGGACATCTACTCCTACCGCCAGGGCGACCTGACCGTCGTCTCCCAGGACCCCCCGTGGGTCCTGGCCGGGAGCATCCTGACGCCGGTCACCCATGCAGAAGTCCTGAGCCTTCTCCCGCAACTCTCCTTCACCATCCCGTTGAAGGACGAGAAGAAGTTCCAGGGCCAGTTTCTCTCCCGACTGGCCGAACGTCTCCCCCTGCGCAGCGACATCGTCCAGGTGGAGGAAATCCGTACCCCGCCGGTCCCCCGGCTCTACCTGCGGGAGGAGGGCGGGACCTTTGTGGCCGACTTGCTCTTCGGGTACGGCGACCACGAGTTGGAGGTAAACCCGAAGTTCCCCGAGGTGACCGCGCTGAGCGGAGGCCAGGCCTGGTCCCTCATCCGCATCCATCGGGACCCGAAGACGGAACAGCATTACTACCAGTTGCTCACCGACCCCCGCTACGGCCTGAAGCGGGCGGGGTCTCCGTACGGGCCAGCGACCTTCATGCTGCGCGCCCGGACCCACCCCCTGGATTTCCTGACCCAGTGCATCCCCCGACTGGCGGAGGTCGGCTTTGAGATTTACGGCCAGGAGAACCTGAAGTCGGCCCGCCTGAAATCGGCCACGCCCGTCCTGCGCGTCTCCATCTCGTCCGGCATAGACTGGTTTGACATAGAGGCCGTCGTCCAGTACGGTGACCAGTCCATCTCCCTGCGGGAGGTGATGAAGGCCGTCCGCAAGGGCGAACGGTACGTCAAACTGGCCGACGGCACCTTCGGACAGATTCCCGAGGACTGGCTGGAGCGGTACAAACAACTCTTCGGCCTGGCGGAGGAGACGGAGACGGGACTGCGGGTCCGGGACGTCCAGATTCCGCTTCTGGACCGTCTTCTGGAGGACGCGTCGGAGGTGCAGGCCGCGCAGGAGTTCCAGGAACGGCGGGAACGGCTGCGGGCGTTTGAGCGAATCGTCCCCCAGCCGTTGCCCCAGGGGTTCCGGGGCGAACTCCGCCCGTACCAGAAGGCCGGGGTGGACTGGCTCCACTTCCTGCACCAGTACAACTTCGGCGGCGTCCTGGCCGACGATATGGGCCTGGGCAAAACCGTCCAGGCCCTGGCCTTCCTGCAGTCCCTGAAAGAGCGCGGGGAGGCGGAGCGGGCATCCCTGCTGGTGGTGCCCAAGTCCCTGCTGGTCAACTGGCAACGGGAGGCGGCCCGCTTCACCCCCCAGTTGCGCATCCTGGAATTCACCGGCGCCGGGCGCCGGAAGGACCCGTCCATCTTTGACGAATACGACATCGTCCTGACCACCTACGGGACGATGTTGCGGGACGTGGAGTTTCTGCGCACCTACCGCTTCCACTACGTGATTCTGGACGAGTCCCAGGCCATCAAGAACCCCCTGGCCAAGACAGCGCGGGCGGCCCGTCTCCTCAACGCCGACCACCGATTGGTGATGACCGGTACCCCGGTGGAGAACACGACCTTTGAACTCTGGTCGCAGTTCGCCTTCCTCAACCCGGGGCTCCTGGGGAGTCTGGAGTCCTTCAAAGAGAACTTCGCCACCCCCATAGAGAGCCGGGGGGATGAGGAAGCCGCGTCCACCCTGAGGAAACTGGTCTACCCCTTCATCCTGCGCCGGACGAAGGCCCAGGTGGCGCCGGAACTCCCGCCGCGCACGGAGCGGACCCTCTACGTGGACCTGGAGCCGGCCCAGCGGAAACTCTACAACCGGTTGCGCGATCACTACCGGGCGGAACTGCTGGGGCTGATAGAGACGCGGGGCATCCAGGACGCCCGGATGAAGATTCTGGAGGGGCTGTTGCGCCTGCGCCAGGTCTGCATCCACCCCGGCCTGGTAGAGCCGACCTACCAGGAGGATGCGGCCAAGTTTGAGTTGCTCTTTGAGATGCTGGAGACGCTGCGGGCGGAGAACCACAAGGCGCTGGTTTACTCCCAATTCGTGGAAGTGCTCAAGCGGGTACGGGCCGGCCTGGAGGAGCGGGGCATCGCCTACGCCTACCTGGACGGCCAGACCCAGGACCGTCACGCGCAGGTGGACCGGTTCCAGACCGACCCGGCGGTGCCCTTTTTCCTGCTGAGTTTGAAGGCGGGCGGGGTGGGGCTCAACCTGACCGCCGCCGACTACGTCATCCACCTGGACCCGTGGTGGAATCCGGCGGTGGAGATGCAGGCCGCCGACCGGGCCCACCGCATCGGTCAGGACAAGCCGGTCTTTATCTACAGAATCATCGCCCGGGAGACGGTGGAGGAGAAAATCCTGCAACTGCAGGAGAAGAAGCGGGGCCTGGTGGAGCAGTTGATCACCACCGAGGAGAGTTTCTTCAAGTCGCTCACGCGGGAGGATGTGGAGGTGTTGTTCGGGTAGGAATGATTTATTGTAACTGTTCAGCCTCACCCCACCCCCAGCGGCTTTGCCGCTACCCCCTCCCCTCTCCTGAACGAAGTTCAGGAGAGGGGAGGGGGTGCCGCCGCAGGCGGCGGGGGAGGGGTGAGGAGACCTGAATAGTTACGATTTATTTTTCACTGCGGCGGCGAAGCCGCCGCAGTGAAAAATGGATTTCATCCATCCCGATGAGGACCGCCGCCAGCAGATAGGCCCCGGCCCCCAGGAGGATACCGCCAGCCCCCACCACGGCCCCGCTGGCCCCCGGGAGCGCCCGCTGCCAGAGGGCCAGCAGGAATCCCATCGCCCCTGCCGCCAGCCCGCTGCGCGCCACCGACGCCCCCAGCACCCGCCCCTCCACCCCGCCCAGCCGGGGGCGGAGCAGCACCATCAGCCCGCCCATCTCCAACAGCGTCGCCACGGAGTTCGCCAGTGCCAGCCCCCCGTGGGCCGGGAGCCCCATCCAGGCAAATACCCCCGGCAGGGTCAAACTCAGGACCACGTTGAGGGACATCGCCAGTCCCCCCACCCATACCGGCGTCCAGGTATCGTGGAGCGCGTAGAAGGCCCGGACGACGATTTCCACCCCCGCGTGCCCCACCAGCCCCAGCGCGTAGAAGGCCAGTGCCCAGGCCACCGCGTCGGTGGAGGCGGCCTGGAAGGCCCCCCGCTCAAAGAGCAACGCCACCAGCGGCCGCCGCAGGACCAGCAACCCCACCGCCGCCGGGACGGTGACGAAGAAGACCATCCGCA
>JAPYWT010000332.1 GCA_028276215.1 Thermoflexus sp.
CCATGTCGTCTCTTTCCGGTTAGGGTTCTTCGGCCCGCATCGCGGCCAGGATGACGCTCAGCCGGTTGCGCAGGGCATCCGCTTCCACCTTCGCCTCCTCCAGGCGCAGCGCCAGCGCGTCCCGGCGTTGGAGCGCCGCCCTGTACTCCTCGTCGGCGTCCAGAGCCACCAGAAGGATGCGGGCCCGGTCTTCGGCGGTGGGGGCCAGCGATTTCTCCCCTCCCGCTTTCTTGATCCACTTCCGTTCCACCCGGGCCTGGGTCACGCGCAGGTCGTACTCGGCCCGGGCCAGTTCCGCGGAGAGACGGACAACCTCCAGCCGGGCCGCCCGCAGTCTCTCCACCACCTCGTTGGCTTCGTCGTACAGTGGGTGCATCAGGAACTCCCTGGAGAATGTTGCTCAAAACCAATCGCCGTTCTAATCGCCTGCAGGAGTACGGTTGCCTGACTCAGGAACTCCTCCAACTCCTCTCTCTCCGGGGGAGAGACAAACAGAAAGGGATACCTTTGGGGAATATAAAAACCGTTGGCCACCTCACATAATTCGCGAAACGGTTCCAATTCGGGCATGTGGGAAACCGCCTCATTCAACAGCACAACGAGGTCGTGAGTTCGGCGAGGAAGGATGCCCTGGTTCAGCAAAAACGCCTTCAGCGCTTTCTCCAGGGCCTGCTGGAGATGAAAACCCGCGCCCTCGGAATCCCCGACATCCAGGAGCACCCGCACCCGGTTGAGGTCCCGGTAGGCCCGCTCCAGCCAGTCCTCAGGATGCCGCGACTCCACTCCGATCAAAAAGCACCTCCCCCTCCCGGATGATGCTTTCCAGGAAAACGTTTCCACGCCTCAATTGTTCGTTCAGTTCCTGGGGGGTTAACACGATAATGTCCATAGGTAGAGAGAGTTGAAGCGGACGCAGGAGAGCGCGCACCTCGCCTCCTCGCCGATGAAAAGGGAGAGAGGTTTCTTTGATAATCAGCAAATCCACATCGCTCTCTTCGTCTATGTAACCGGAGAGGCATGAACCGAAGAGCACAATCTTCTCCGGAGCATATGACCGCGCCAGTCGGTCCGCCACCTGCCGTACCAGAGACCTCACTTCCCTCCTCTTCCCCATGCTCCTACCCTCCAGGGACACGCCCTCTATCCACCCCAATCCGATACACCGGGACGTCCTTCCCGCCCAGGCGGTACTTGTAGTCCTCGCTCCTGCGCAGGAAGTCGTAGGCCTCCCGGCCCTCCGCGATGGCGTGCCGGATCAGGAAGGCCGAAAGGACGATGCCCGCGCCGATGCCGGGGTCGGCCCGCCAGTCCAGACCGGAGTTGTACACCAGGACGCGGTTCCGATAGACAAAATTGAGATACGCGGCCAGTTTCCGCCCGTCCCACTCCAGAAAGGCCAGTTGCAGCCACCCTTCGGCGAACGCCGCCCGGGCCAGTTCCCGGAAGAACGCGCGCATCGGCGGTGTGAGAAACTCCGCCTTCGCGCGGGTGCTCCTGGCCATCAGGGCCAGGAAGTCCTCCATCTCCGCTTCCAGGTCGTGCTGAGGCCCGACGATGTACCAGCGCAACCCGTCCATCGCCTCTGCCCGGCGGAGTTTGCGGCGCAGTTCGTGCCGGTCCTTCCCGTCCAGAGACGCCAGATACTCCTCCCAGGTGGACGGCAAGGGGATGACGGGGCAGACCTCCTGGACTTCCGTCTCCACGGCCCAGCCGCGCTCCCGGGCCAGCGCGGGGAGGACCTGGAGCGTCGGGGAGGCCGCCGGGACGTTGCAGAGGTCCATCCGCTCCCACCCCGGCGCGGCCGGGCCGGCCAGCATGTCCAGGACGGCGGCCCACACTTCGGCCTCCCGCCCGGCCACGACGACAGCGTCCAGATAGTCGGAGACCTCTACACAGCCGACCCACTGCAGGGTGGACCCCTCCGGGCGGTCGGCCTGGCAGAGGGGAACGATTCCGACCAGTTCGGCGCCGTCCCGGACCGTCACCAGGCACAGGCAGGGCGGGGTCTGGCGGGTCTCCACATCCGCCAGATGGCGCCACCATGCCCGCTGGTAGGACGGCGTGAGAAACGGTACATCGGTGGCGGAGCGGCGCAAGAGCGCCGTCCACTCATCCGCCAGCGCGTCAAAGGCCGATGGGTGAGCGTGAACCTCAACGTGGAGGGGCATCACCCTATATTATCTCCGTCCCGGCCGGGTTGTCAAATCCGCCGTTTGTGGTAAAATAACAGTGCGTGGTGGGTGTGGCCTAAGGGTTAGGGCACCTGGTTGTGGCCCAGGAGATTGTGGGTTCGAGTCCCACCATCCACCCCACGAGAGGCACGGCACCGCCGTGCCATTTTTGTATGCCCCCGTAGCTCAATTGGATAGAGCAACGGACTTCGGATCCGTTGGCTGCGCGTTCGAGTCGCGCCGGGGGCGCTCCAGCCGGAAAGCCGCCGGGTGCAGCGATGGATGCCGCACTCAGAAGCCGGCATCCCGGTATGCGCAGGCCGTCCGACGAGACGGACAGGATAGACGGGCCGGGACGGGCTTGATCAGCCCGTCCCGGCCCGTTTGTTTTGGCACGGGGAAATCTGACTTGTCCTCTGCCCCCGAGCGGGTATAATATGCCCGTCCCCCACTTCTCCCATCGGTGCCGATACCCATCAGGAGCACCCGATGACGAAGGAGCAGAGGTTTTTCAACGCCCTGCGGGATGTTTTCGTTGGCGCCAGGGTGGAAGGCCAGTCCGGCTTCATCAACCTGATGCGCATCAAATCCCGCTACTACGAAGAGGGCGTCTTCCCGCGCCTGAAAGAAGACATTGACCGGGCACTGGAACCGTTCCCCGAGTTCCGCGAGGAACTCTTTGACCGCCTCTATGCCTTTTTCTGCCGCTATTTCACCGAATCCGGCTCCATCGGTTTCCACCATACCCCTTTTCACGAACGGGTGTACGAACAGGTCTACACCGATGACCGGGATGTGGCGCTCTTCTGGAAGACCCACATGCTCTACTACGTCAAGACCGACCGTCTCTTCCACAGCATGGATGTGGAGGTGGACGGTTTCCGCTTTCACTTTGACGTCTCCACGCTGGAGCACCGGCAGGCCAACGAGAAGCGGGCCCTGGTCTATACTTTCCGGGAACGCCGCGACGACGGCACTCTGGTCTTCACTGTCGCCCTCTCCGCGAAGGGCCGCACCACCAGCATGGATGCCATCCGCCGGGCCATCCGGGACGCGATGGGTCTCTCCCGCTACACCCCAGCCGTCCCCTCCGAAGAGACCCTGGAACGGGCCATCCGCCTGTTTGAGCGCCAGAGCCAGGTGGACTACTTCATCAACAAGGACGCCCGTGCGTTCCTGCAGGAGCAACTGGACCTCTGGCTCTATCAGTACGTCTTTGAGCCGGAGGAGCGACGGGGCACCCTCTGGACAGAAGGACGGGTCCGCCAACTGCAGGTCCTCCGGGACATCGCCAGCAAAATCATCCACTTCATCGCCCAGTTTGAGGACGAACTGGTGCGCATCTGGAACAAGCCCCGGTTCGTGCTGGAAAGCCACTACATCATCACATTGGACCGGATTTCCGCCCAGGAGGGAGGCCCGGGCCTGCTGGAGCAGTTGCTGAACCACCCCGGCATGGCCGCCCAGGTACAGGAGTGGCGGGACCTGGGGATGGTGGACGAAAACTTCTCTCCAGCGCAGATTGGGGAGACCGACCTCCTGGGCCATCGCCTGCACCCCCGCTACCAGTACCTCCCCCTGGACACCCGCCACTTCCCCGACCTGGAGGAGTCCCTTATCGGTCTTTTTGATGGCCTGGACGATGCGCTGGACGGCTGGCTGGTCCACAGTGAAAACTATCAGGCGCTGCTGA
>JAPYWT010000333.1 GCA_028276215.1 Thermoflexus sp.
TGGATGAGTTTTGATCCTGTGCACAAGGTGATTCCAGCCTTTGTGGTGGGCGAGATCAACCAGGAGAACGCCGACCGGCTGATTGCCCAAACCCAGGCGGTGAACGATGGGTCTCTGCACGTTTTCTTCAGCGACCAGCGGCCTCAATATCGGGAAGCCATTCTCAAGGCGTTTGGTCAATGGATGCAACCTGATCGGCAGGGCCAACGAGGCCGGCGGCCCAAGCCCCGGTTGGTGCCCCCGCCGGACCTGTTGTACGCCCAGGTGGTGAAGCATCGGCGCAAGGGTCGGGTCGTGAAAGTCACCACGGAGGTGGTTTTTGGCACGCCGGAAGCGCTGGGGGCGTATCTGAAACGGTCTCCGGCCAGCCGACGCGTCAACACGGCCTTTGTGGAACGACAGAACAACACGATGCGCCAGCACAATCGGCGCTTCACCCGCAAGACGTTAGGGTTTTCCAAGAAGCGTTACTGGATGGAACGGCAGTTACACCTTTGTGTGGGTTATTATCACTTTTGTCTCCCGCACAGTGGTCTGCGGGAAGAGATAGACCCTCCTCTTCCCACGAAGGGGAATGGGTCTCCCAAGAAGTGGCGGGAGGTCACCCCGATGATGGCGGCGGGAGTGACGGATCACGTATGGACTCTGCAAGAGTTGCTGATGTATCGGGTACCACCCCGGGCTCCCGAAAATATTGTGTCAATTGACGAGGGACATCAGACGGCTTCGCCGCCGCAATGAAAAATATTTTCTTTTTGTTCTTTTGGCCTGGCCGGAGGCGGGTTTTGAAGATTTTTTCGCCGCCGCTCTGAAAAAGGCCAAACTTCAGGGGGGGTGGGCAGTTATCCATCCCGCTTCAGTTTCCCCGTCCGCTTGGCGTACCGCTCGGCCTGGTGGAAAATCGCCAGGCCCAGCGGTACGGCGACGACGCCCGCCAGCAGCGCCGGCCAGAGATAGGGCCAGAGCGCGGCGGTGGGAACGCCCCGCAGAATCGCCGCCCGCATCCCCTCCAGCACAAAGGTCGCCGGGGAGACCCGCGCCAGCGCCTGCATCCACGCAGGGAGCACCTCTATCGGGTAGTAGACCCCGGAGATGAGCAGGAAGACGGCCTGCAGGACATTGGTCATCTGTGCACCCCGCTCCGGGAAGAGCAACGGCAGCACCGAGGCGACGATGCCCAGTCCGATGAACGAGAGACTCCCCGCCAGCAGCACCACCGTCGCCCCCCAGAGATTGGCCCCGCTCAGGTCCAGGTGGAAGAAGAGCACCACCACCCCCAGAATGACCAGTGTGAAGAGCAGACTGTAGGCCACGGCGAAGACCGTCTGCCCCATCATGTGGGTGAAGCGGGTGATGGGGGCCATCAGGGTGTACTCTATGGTGCCCTCCCACCGCTCCCAGGCAATCATCTCGCTGATGTTGTCAAAGATGATGGCCAGGAAGCGCCAGACCATGGTCCCGATGAGCAGGTAGAGGATGAGATAGTTGGTATCCACCTGCGCACCGGAGATGGCCTCCATCCCGGCGCCGATGTAGGTGATGGAGAGGGTGGTGGCGATGGAGTAGGTCAGCCAGACCGCCTCCCATCCCCAGTAGCGGCGCACCAGATTGAAATTGCGCTCCACGAAAGCGTAGGAAGCGCGCAGAGTTCGGATCAGTTGCATCGTGTTCATCGCTGACCGCCTATCGCGTATCGCAAATCGCATATCGCTTATCGCGTATCGCATATCGCGTATCGCATATCGCGTATCGCATATCGCGAATCGCGTATCGCGTATCGCATATCGCGAATCGCATATCGCGTGTCGTCTGTGGTCTGTCTTCGGCCGTCCGTGGTCGGTCGTCCGTCGTCCGTGGTCCGTCGTCCGTCGTCTGTCGTCTATCGTCTGTGGTCTGTCGTCTGTCGTCTGTCGTCCATCCTCAGACTTCCCGGCGCCAGAAGGTCAGGTCGGTCTGGAATTCCAGGCCCAGGGCGGCGGCCAGGGCTCCACCCTCCGGCTCCTCCAGGAGGAGGTCCACGTAGGCGAAGCCCAGGCGGGCCGCCAGTGCCTGCAGGGCCTCTACCGCCGGGCGCAGGTCAGCCCCGGGCGGCGCCCAGACGAAGCCGTCGGCCTGGGTGGGGGCCAGGGGTTGCGCCCGCAGTTCCAGCCAGATTGTCTCCCCGCCCGGCATGCGGGCCCGCCAGCGCCCCCAGGGGAGGCGGGCCAGTTCGGGGATGGGCCGGTCGCCCAGTTCGCGCCACATCCAGATATGGCGACCGGTCTGGTAGCGGCCCACCCGCAGCGCCAGCCCCTGCCCGGCGGGGTAGGGGGCGTCGTCGGCCCGGCGGAGGTCTGCGGGGAGGGGGCCTTCCCGCGCCGGGGCCTGCCACTCCCGCAGCCACAGCCAGGGCTCAAACCCTACCCGGTGGTAGAACGGTTCGGCCTCCCGCTCCGGCTGGGTCGTCAGCGCCGCGCATCCCCGCTCCCGCGCCAGTTCCACGCCCGCCTCCACCAGCGTCCGCCCCACTCCCTGCCCCTGATGGGCCGCGTGGACGAAAAGCAGGGAGAGGTGGAGGACGTGCCCGTACGGCGGCGGTTCCTCATCCTCCACAAACTCCGCTTCGCCCACAACTTTGTCTCCCTGGAGGGCCACCAGTGCCAGATGGCCCGCCCCCAACCAGCCCCGCAGGTACGCCGCACAGGTCTCTACGTTCATCCACGGGCCGCCGTGCAGCCAGTGCTCGTAGGGGGAGAGCACGTCGTACGGGACGACCTCCCCCTTCCCGCCCCGCCGCCAGACCTGGACGTGGCTGCAGTGGACGGCGGTGATGGCGGCCGCGTCCCCGGGAGTCGCCGGACGAACCGTCAGCCCGTTCATTCTTCCTCCTCTACCCGCAACTGCTTGCCCGTCAGTTCCATGAAAACGTCCTCCAGTGTCACCTCGTGGCCGTTGGCCCTCCCGACACGTGCCTTCAGTGCGCCGGGGGTGTCCAGGGCGACGATGCGCCCCTCGTCTATGATGGCGACCCGGTCACAGAGGACGTCCGCCTCCTGCATGTCGTGGGTGGTCAGCAGGATGGTGGCGTCGTGGCTATCCCGCAGTTCCCGAACAAAGGCCTGGACTTCCCGTTTGGACCGGGGGTCCAGCCCGGTGGTCGGCTCGTCCAGCAGGAGCAGGACCGGCTGGGTGAGAAAGGCGCGGGCGATGGCGACTTTCTGCTGCATTCCCCGGCTCATCTCCTCCATCGGCTGGAAGGCCTCCTCCCGCTTCAGGCCCAGCCGGGTGAGAATCTGGAGCGCGCGCTCCCGGGCCAGACGGCCGTCCAGCCCGTAGAGGCGGGCGCCGTAGAGGAGGTTCTCCATCGCCGAGAGTTTCTTGAAAAAGGACGCCTCCACCGAGACGCGATTGATGAGCCGCCGGACGGCCATCTCCTCCCGCACGACGTCGTGGCCGAAGACGGTGATGTGGCCGGAATCGGGCAGGAGGAGGGTGGCGATGAGCCGCACCAGCGTGGACTTGCCGGAGCCGTTGGGGCCCAGAATGCCGAAAATCTCCCCTCGTTCCACCTGGAAACTGATGCGGTCCACGGCGACAACGGTGGAGGAGGCCGCGTCCCCCCGTTTCCTCAGGTGGAAGAACCCGTTATGTTTACGAAACTGTTTGGTGACTTCGGATACGATGACAGCAGTGCGGATGTCTTCGTACATCTTTCTTCCTCTCCTCCGCTACACAGGCAGGCGCCGGCATAAGAAGAAGACTGTTCTGACCCCTCCTCATCCCCCCGGCCCTCTTCTCCTCCCCGAAACGGGGAGGAGAAGGGGGAGAAAAGGAGGGGGGTTGAGGCGGGCGGCGAAGCCGCCCG
>JAPYWT010000334.1 GCA_028276215.1 Thermoflexus sp.
CGCTTTCGAGCTCCCACACCTTCACCGTGCAGTCCCAAGAGCCGCTGACGATGAAGCGTCCGTCGGGGCTGACCGCCACCGCCAACACCCTACCCGTATGGCCTTCCAGGGAGCGCAGCAGCCGCCCGCTTTCCGCTTCCCACACCTTCACCGTGCAGTCCCAAGAGCCGCTGACGATGAAGCGCCCGTCGGGGCTGACCGCCACCGCCCACACCCTACCCGTATGGCCTTCCAGGGAGCGCAGGAGCCGCCCGCTTTCGAGCTCCCACACCTTTACCGTGTGATCCGAAGAGCCGCTGACGATAAAGCGCCCATCCGGGCTGACCGCCACCGCCCGCACCCCACTCGTATGGCCTTCCAGGGAGCGCAGCCAGAGGAGCGGTTCGGGCCGCGGGTCCAGGCGGGAGCGCAGGTAGCCCGTGCGGCGAGCGGCAGCCGCCTCGCACAGGCGGTGCAGGGGGCCGTCCGGGGCGTCCAGCCAGCGCAGGTGATTATAAAGGGCCGGGAAGAGCCATTCGGGAGCCTGGGCGATGCGCGAGGCCTCCAGGCGCAGGCGCTCCTCAAAGGCGGCCAGCACCCCCCGCCGTTCGGCGTCCTGCGGCGGCCAGGCCGCCAGGGTCAGGCGGTAGTCGGCCTCCAGGTCAAAGACAGAGGTCGCCCGGCAGCGGGCCTCCAGGAAGTCAAAGTTGGTCAGCAGGGCGTAGAGGGCGTCCCAAGCCCCGGCCTGGAGGTGATGATGGGCCAGGTGGTCCCACAGGTAGGGAGTCTGGGGCGGCAGGCGGCGCCAGGGCAGTCCTTCCAGCGTCTCACCGGATGCGCCCAGGAGGCTGCGCGCGCAGGCCAGCAGGAAGCGGCGGTGCAGGTCGGGCAGGGAATCTCCGGCGCGGGCGCGCAGGTAGTCGTGCTGCAGGTCGTGCAGGCGCAGGCGGCCGTCCTCGTGGCGGCGGGCCAGCGAGCGGTTCACGAAGGTCTCCGCCAGGTCGGCCACATCGTCCTCGTCCAGCCCCAGGGGACCCCAGAAGGCCTGCAGGACGGGGAGCGGGATGGCGGCCTCTTCGGGGAAGACGGCCAGGTCCAGATAGCGGGCGCGGGCGGCCTGCGGCAGCGCCTCCACGCTCACCTCCAGCGCGGCCAGCAGGGTGGGGTGCTCGTAACCGGAGAAGAGGCGGCGGAGTTTCTCCAGGTCGGCGGTCTGCAGGCGGTGCAGCGCCCGCGCCCAACTCTCGGGGTTCTGGCGGACAAAGGCGCCCACCATGGCCAGGGCCAGGGGCAGGTAGCCGCATTCCCGCGCCACCGCACGCGCTTCAGCGGGCAGGCTGTCTACCGGCTGTCCGGCCCAATCGGCCAGCAGTGCCAGGGCCTGCTCCGGGCTGAGCACGTCCAGGGAGAAGGCCTGCGCGTTCAGGGTCTGCAGAACCTCGGCGTCGCGGGTGGTGAGGAGGTAGCGAGCGGATGGGCTGGCTCGCAAGGGGAAGGCCTCGGCGTGGCGGGCATCCCAGACGTCGTCCAGGATCACCAGGCAGGCCTTGTCCGCCAGGGCGCTGGCCAGGAAACCGCGGCCCTGAATTTCATCCCGAAAGTTCTCCCGCTCGCCGGTCAGGAAGAGGTAGAGTTCCTCCTGGCGGGCGGGGAGGTTCGGCTCGCGGCCGATAGGCAGCCAGACGACTCCGTCGGGAAAGGCGGCCTGGACCTGGGGGTCGTGGGCCAGGGCGGCGGCCAGCACCGACTTGCCGATGCCGCCCATGCCCCGCACGCCAACGATGCCCAGTGCGGCGGCGCCGTCGCTCAGCAGGGCCTGGCGTAGAGGGGCCAGGTATTCTTCGCGGGGGACATAGTGCTCTGGCAATGAGGGGAGGTTGTAGCGTCGGGCGGCCAGCAGGCGCTCCAGGTCAGCGCGCTGGTGGGCGTTCAGTTCAATACGAATGTCGCCGGTGATGATGAGCGCGCCCTCGGCGCTGCCGCCCAAGGCCACGGCGCGCTCGCCGGTGGCCAGCGCAATCTGCCCTGCTTGCAGGGCGCGGCGCAGGGTTTCCAGGTCAGCGGCGTCGGTGATGCCCGTCTGCAAACGCTCCAAAGCCTGTTTGAGTTCAAGGGGAAGTTCCATCGTCGGTTATCTCTTGTTGATTTTGTTGCGGTCGCCGGTCACAATCACGCTACCGCTGACGTTCCCGCCAATGGCGACGGAGCGGCTGCCGCTGGCGATGACGGTCTGCCCGGCGGGGCGGGTCTGCTCCAGCAGGCGGGCGAGTCCTCGGCCAGGGCTTGGTCTTCGGCGAGGAGTTTCTTCAGTTGCAGGCGCAGGGCGGCCAGGGAATCTTCGTCGTCAGGATGGGCGGCAACGTCCTGGGCGGCTTCAAGCGCGGCGGGTCCGGCTTCCATCTTGGAGCGCAGTTTGTCCCACAGGGCTTTGGCCTGCTCGAAGCCCTGCTCACTGGCTTTTTCGCCGAGTTTCCTGACCGCCTCCTGCCCGGTCAGTTTGAGTCCCTCGACGATACGGATTGCGGTCGTGGTGGAAGCGGCGGTCAGAGTACGCAGTTTGGTGGCCGGGCCGGGAGTGTAACGCACTTCAAAGTACAGGTTGGGGCGGTTGAAGCCGGTCACAATGCGCGTCGCCTCCCCCAATTCCAGCCGCCGTACGATGTCCGCCTGCACCTGTGGCGTTGCGGTGGCGGTTAAGGCCACGGTGAGCGGATTCGCCAGGCGACGGCGCGCTTCGGCCAGATGCAGGTCATCAGAACGGAAGTCGTGTCCCCATTCCGAGATGCAGTGAGCCTCGTCTTCTGCCTGTCCCGGACGGAAGGAGGAGAAGCCAAAATGGTATTGGAGAGCGGGGAGAAGATGATTCATCGTTCCCGACCTGCCGAAGTACGGGTCATCGTTCGGGGTCTACCGTCAAACCGCACATTGCAAAGGGAAGTTCCAGGCCCGGTGTCACTCCTTTCCAGGGCGGAGTGATGCGGGGGCAAAAACAAGAGCGGCTCCGCCGGGACTTGACGGGAGCCGCCTTCTGTGGTATGCTATAGGCGACCTCCGCGCCGCCCTATCCGGCGTGGAGACGGGCCCTCTGTCGGTGCCGTAATCACCGTAGAGGGCGTTTTTATTTGGAAAGGTGCAATTCAGAGTATATCCCCGAAGGGGCAATTTGTCAAATTCGGACGAGGGTGATCCCCTTTGGGCCGTTGTCTCCAATATCCCCTTCTCATCGCTCTTTGCCCTGGTCCCCCACTTCTCTCCGACGAATTTGACATCTCCATTAACATCTGGTAAAATAGCCATACAACGGCAGTTGTATTTCCCAACACCCCCTCTGGGTGTCGTACAATGTGTCAAAAACGGGGGTCTAACGGCCCTGAAACCACGTCGTACAAGATTTTTCTCTCACACAAAGACACAGAGGCACAGAGATTTTCTTTGTGTCTTTGTGCCTTTGTGTGAGGGTCAGGAGGCGTCCGATGTGGGATGAACAGGTCCAGCCGTTCCTGGAACAGCACTCCGGCATCACCCGGCGGCGCTACGGCGACGCCCTGCGGGAGTTCGCCGAATGGTACCGCACCACCTACGGCGAATCCCCCGACATCCGCCTGCTCACCCCCCAGGAGGTCCGGGAGTACGTCTCCTACCTGACCACCGTCCGCCGCCTGAAGGCCGCGTCGGTGAACGTGCGCCTGGCGGCGATCCGCTCCCTGGCCCGCTTCCACGAGCGGGAGTTGCGGGTGCGGGGGGTGCGCCAGGAGCGGCCGCCGGTGGAAGCGCTGGACGGGCGGGAATTGGGGCGGCTGCTGGCCGCGCTGGAGGGAGACGACTGGATTTCCCGCCGCAATCGGGCGATGGTGGCGCTGATG
>JAPYWT010000335.1 GCA_028276215.1 Thermoflexus sp.
AATAAAAGCCGGTGAGCGCAGCCAGTCTCAGCCGTTACGGCACTCTGGAGGTACGGTTTTTCAGGACTTTGGGCTTCTGCCCCCGGTACGATTTTAAGAGACTTGACAGGCACTAGCCGTTTACGGCCAGGCGGAAAGGCCAGCGGCCCGGCCCGACAAAACTGAGACACACCCACAGCAAATTCCCGCTTGCCTTTCTGGAAGATGATGCTATAATATGCACGGGCGCGTAGCTCAGCTGGTTAGAGCGCCACACTCACATTGTGGAGGTCAGGGGTTCAAATCCCTTCGCGCCCACACGGACTTCGTGACCACGGCCCGAAGGAGCCCTTCGGGCGCGTGTTTTTTGAGGCCCACACGCGCGGATGAAAGAACCGACTTCCCCGGTGATCCAGGAAAATCCCCAGCGCAGGTTGGAAGTGGACTGGGTGGTCAGCAATCTGCGCTGGCTCTTATTGCTGACCGTCCTTCTTGTCGGATTTCTTGACCCCTCGCACGGGTTCAGCAGCCCATCGTCTCTTCCCCTCAGCCTGCTCATCGGTATCGCCGTTGCTGATAATCTGGTGCTGACCCTCTTGTTGGCTGTTCATCGTTTTCCACCCCTTCTCTCCACCCTTGCTCTGATAGTGGATACGGTCCTGGCCGTCGGCCTGATGGCCGTGTCCGGGGGGTTGGATAGCCCCCTTCTGTTTTTCAGCCTGTTCCCTATCATCACCGCGGCTCTCCGCTTCTCCTTCCTGACCAGCCTGGCGGTGGCGCTTTTCATCGCGATCGGTTATCTGGGCCAGGGCCTTCTGGCACCCACCTCGTTCACTGTAGGCACACTGCTGGCGAAAATCGGGAATGTCGTCATCATTCTGCTGGCTGCGGTGGTCACTGCCCTGATCGGTGGGCAGATGAAGCGGCGGATTGCCCTCATCCGCCGGCAGGAAGAAGAAGAGGAACTGCGACGGCTGCGTGCCCGTCACCAGCAGTCCCGCCTCATCTTTGAACTGGCCAGTACCCTCAGTGCGACGTTGAATTACCAGCGGGTTCTGGAAACCATCCTGGATGTGGCGGAAATTGGCCTGCACGAACTGGCGGGGCAGGAGGCCCCTCTGGTGGGCCTGATCCTGCTCTTCCGGGGAGACCGGTTGAAGGTTGTGGCATCTCGCCACACTCCCCGCCGTGACCAGCAGATCACCCTGGAGGGGCAGTCGGGGGTCCTGGCCCAGGCGTTGAGGACAGCGGAGCCGGCCCTTTGCCTGGCTCCGGGAGAAGACCCGGAACTGGGCCGATTTGTCTCCCTTCACCAGTGCCGGGAAGCGATCGCGGTGCCCCTGCGGGCCGGCTTTGAGACTTTCGGCCTCGCCGTTTTCGGCAGTCCCCAAACCGGCCTGTTCACCCCCGACTATCAAGACCTTCTCAGTGCCCTCTGCAACCAGGGCGTCGTCGCTCTTCAGAACGCGCGCCTCTATCAGAGCCTGATGGAAGAAAAGGAGCGCATCGTCGCTGTGGAGGAGGACGCGCGCAAGAAACTGGCCCGCGACCTCCACGATGGCCCCACCCAGTCCATTGCCGCCATCGCTATGCGGGTAAACTATGCCCAGATGCTCCTCAAAGAACGGCCCGACGAGGTCCAGGCGGAACTGGCGCGCATTGAGGAACTGGCCCGTCGCACCACCAAAGAGATTCGCCACATGCTGTTCACCCTCCGGCCTCTTATCCTGGAGACCCATGGATTGCGTGCGGCGATAGAGCAGTACATCGCCAAGCGGATGGAAACGGATCCGCTGCCGATTCGGTTGGAAGCACCGGAGGGGGTGGACAGCCGGTTGGATAAGGATCAGCAGGGCACGATTTTCTATATCATAGAAGAGGCCATCAGCAACGCCCGCAAACATGCCCATGCCAGCCAGATTTGGGTCCGGATGTACACCCGGGGGAACCTCTTCGTTGCTGAGGTAGTGGATGACGGGGTGGGCTTTGACCCGCGCGTCCTGGAACAAGGGTACGAGGAGCGCGGCAGTCTGGGGATGCTGAACATGCGGGAGCGGGCCGAACTGGTTGGCGGCAAACTGACCATCATCTCTGCCCCGGGCCAGGGGGCCACCGTGCGGCTGGAGGTTCCCCTCAAAGAGGAGTATGCCCGTGACTGACCGGTGGCTCTGGCTGGGTGGCTCCGTACTGGTCGCCCTGCTGAGTACCTGGGCGACCTGGTTCCTTCGCCGCCAGGCCTGGGCCCAAAGGCTGAAAACCTCGCCGTTTTTCTCTCCTTTGCTCCAACTGCTCCGGTTCTTTTACTACATTGGCGGACCATTTGCCGCCCTGCTCTGGGGTCGGGACGCAGTGGTGGAGCGATGGTTCGGCCTGGCCCCCTTGCCCCTTCTGCTCGGTTCCGCCATCACTCCCGAAGAGCGTCTGCAACTCTGGATGGACGGAGTGCGCGGCCTGGGCTGGGCTGTTCTCCTGGGGGTGGTGGCCTGGGCCATCCTGGCGGCCATCTGGTGGGCTGTGGGGCGTCGGGGCGATGGAAAGACCATTTGCCTTCCCCTTTCCATCCCCACCGCGCTGAGGGAGGCCTTCTTTCAGGAGACCCACTGGATGTTCTACCGGAACGGGCCCTCAGTTGTGCTGGGGAACTATTGGGGGGCCTGGATGGGATTGGGGATCGTTGCGCTGGAGGCGATCCTGAACCCCTGGTGGTGGAAGGCTCTGCAGGAACCGGAGACGCGACCTCTCACTCTGATCCACGCCAGTATGGCCGTCCTCAGCGCGGCGTTCTACCTGCAGGCTGCCAACCTCTGGCTGAGCATCCTGTTGCACTGGGGAGTCACCGGGGGACTGGCGGGCTGGGCCGCCGCGCGGGCCCGCCGCGGGGGTTCGTGAAAGGCCTGCCAGGCCCGGGAGCCCGGCAGGCCTGCGATGTCAAACCTGCTCAAAGTGGGCCGCTTCCACTACAAACACCGTCGCCCGGTGCTGGCCGGGCTCCGGTGGCGCACAGGTCTGGCGGAGCAGGTCTATCACTCCGTCCACTTCCGCTGCCTCTGCCCCAATCAGCAGCGTAACGTTTCCCCGCCGGAGAAACCCACCCGTACTGGCAATCCGGGTCACCCGGTAGCCCTCTGCGATCAGCCGTTCCATAACGGCCCCCGCATCTCCGTCCTGCAGGATTACAATGAGTAGTTTCATCCTCACACCTGCTCAAACCGTTCTACGTTGAGGACATAGATGGTCGCCCCTCCGACCTGCGTCTCAATCATCATCGGCTGCACCTCCGCCATTGTGACCTCCAGGTGTACGGGGAGGTAGCGGGTATACGGGCGGCACAGTGTCCGAAGCCGCCCCAGCAGGTGAGGCAGGCGGGCCCGATCCAGGCCGATGAGGAGAGAGACCGTTGCTTCCTGCAACAGGCCGCTGGTGGAATCTATCCGGGTAACGTAAAACCCCTCTTCCACCAGAGTCCGAATCACATCCCCGGCCTGTCCACCGGCCACCGTCGCAATAACCAGTTGGTTGACCTGTTGTTCGCCCATTTCCCCTTCATTTTACCCTTACTTCTGCATCTACGCAAATGGGATGCGGGCTAAAAACCTCCCACTGAGGAGGGTGCTGAAGAGTCCCCTTTGAGGGAATCTTTTTCGCCCCCTCTCCCCCCGCCCCCTCTCCCCCGCCGTGAAACGGCGGGGGAGAGGGTGAATAAGAATATTGTTTTTATGGTGGCGGCGAAGTCGCCGCCACAAAAACAATTTTTCTTTTATCCCTTTTCCCCTGGTGGGAGGGCCCACCATCACTTTCTCAGCAACCTCCTAAAGGGGGAAGAGGGGTTCGGGGGGGGGGGCGG
>JAPYWT010000336.1 GCA_028276215.1 Thermoflexus sp.
CCAGTTGCTTCCAGTAACTTTTCTGGGGGACGTCACTCGGCAGTTCTTCCTGGACCAGCAGTCCGCCCACCAGTCCCATGACGAAGACCAGCCCGCCGATGATGTAGAAGAAGGCAAAGTAGCCCAGGTTCTCAATGAGCAGGCCGGAGCCGCCGTAGACGATGAGGATAGCGACCCAGGTCAGGAGTTCCACCACGCCGATTACCCGGCCCCGGTTCTCGCCCGTGGTAACGTCGGTGACGTACGCGTTCAGGGCGGCGTCGTTGGCCGTGGAGCCGCAGAAGGTCATCAGACAGTCAAAGAGGATGGCCATCGCGATGGCCAGACCGACGGGTTTGAAGAAGGCCGCGGAGGGGAAGAGCGCGGTCATCACCCCCCAGGCCAGGTAGCCGAAGAGCAGGAACGGCCTGCGCCGCCCCCAGCGGGAGCGGGTCCGGTCAGAGAGGGTGCCCATGAGCAGGGTGGTCACCGTGGCCGTGACGGCCGAGGCCGCCACCATCCATGAGATGGGGCGCGGGTCGGGGGTGATGGTGTTGTACAGGAAAGTGTTGAAGAACTGGTTCTCCACGCCCCAGGCCAACTGGCCGGAGAAGGCCAGAAGAGCGACAGCGATCCAGACTTTGCGGTTGAGGGTCGGTTTGGGGTTCATGGGGCCTCGCTTCTTGTGGAAGATGGATTCGGATGTTCTGTCTGGACGAGAAAAATCGGGATGACGGTTCCCATTCGGGCCAGAGTATAGCCGGAAAGGGCAATTTGTCAACTATCAGAGCCGATCGGGTGTGTCCCAAAGTTGTAGGACAACTGCTCGCAGTTGTCCTACAAAGCGGCCAGGCCCGACAAAATTGGGACATACCCTCCGAACGGTCAGGTTGACAAATCCCCAATTCCCGCTATAATACCTTTCGTGGCCGTAGCCGCAAGGCGCGGCCACTATTGTGCCTGTAGGAGGAGGTTATCGGTGTACGCCATTGTTCGGTCCGGTGGACGTCAATATCGGGTTTCCGTCGGCGACCAACTGCTGGTAGAGAAATTGCCCGCCCAGGCCGGAGACCAGATTGTGCTGGACGAGGTCCTGCTGGTGGCCAGTGAGGACGGGGTACGGATTGGCGCGCCGGTGGTGGAGGGCGCCCGCGTGCGGGCGACGGTGCTGGGCCAGGAAAAGGGGCCAAAAATCCGCATTTTCAAGTACATCCCGAAGGAGCGCTACCGCCGCCGCCAGGGCCATCGGCAGACCTACACCCGCCTGCGGGTGGATGAGATTGTCATCGGAACGTTGTGATGTCAACCGTCCAGACCACCCTGAATGAGACGGAAGTCAAAGAACTGCTCAAGCAGGCTGTTGCTGAGGTTCTCCAGGAGCAGCGGGATTTCCTGTATGAGGTTTTCTTGGAGGCTCTGGAGGACATTGCTCTGATTCAGGCCATTCAACAGGGCGAGAACACGGCGACGGTGAGCAGAGCGGCCGTTTCCCAGGTTCTGGAAGGTGTTTGTATTTCTTGAAAACTTGAGACTCACCACAGGGGACACAGTTAAAAACTTCGTGTTCCTTCGTGTCCTTCGTGGTTTTTGAAACAGGAGGTCACTATGGCACACAAAAAGGGTGCAGGCAGCAGCCGCAACGGTCGGGATAGCCACAGCAAGCGGCTGGGCGTGAAGAAATTTGCTGGTGAGACCGTTCTGGCCGGGAACATCATCGTCCGCCAGCGCGGAATGCGCATTAAGCCGGGTCTCAACGTGGGCATGGGGAAGGACTACACCCTCTTCGCCCTGACCGACGGGGTGGTCCACTTTGAGCCCATCCCGGGCGGTCGCAAACGGGTCAGCGTCTACCCCGAAGGGAGGGCCGCGTGAAGAAGGACATCCATCCCAAATACTACCCCCAGGCCCAGGTCATCTGCGCCTGCGGCAACACATGGACCGTCGGCGCGACCGTCCCCGTCATCCGCACCGACGTCTGCTCCCGCTGCCACCCGTTCTTCACCGGTGAGCAGCGCATCGTGGACGCGGAGGGGCAGGTAGACCGCTTCCGCACCCGCCTGCTGCGGCGGGACCAGATGCGGGCGGAGGCGGAGGCCCGGCGAAAGGCCGCCGCGTCCCTGGAGCAGCCGGTCACCGTCCTGGGGCTGAGCGGCACCGCCGAGCGCGCCCTCCAGGACGCCGGCATCCAGACGGTCGGCGATGTCCTGAACAAACTGGCCGAGGGCGACGACGCGCTGACCAGCATTCGTGGGATAGACCTGGCCGTCCTGGCGACGTTGAAAAAGCGTCTGCGCGCCCGGGGCTTCACCCTCCCCGGCGACCAACCCTCCGCCGGGGCCGCCGACACGGGCAGCAGATAACCCCACCGCACCGGCGAGGGCAGGCGGCGACACCCCCTGCCCTCGCTTTGTGCTTTGAGGAGTGGCCTGCGGCCTGTGGTCCGTGGTCTATGGTCTGTGGTCTGTAAAAAGGATGCCCGATGTACGGTAAACCGACCGGGGGCTGGATAGAGGTCATCTGCGGGAGCATGTTCTCCGGCAAGACGGAGGAACTGATCCGGCGGGTTCGCCGTGCCCAGATCGCCCGCCAGAAGGTCCAGGTCTTCAAGCACAGCCTGGATGTCCGCTATGCCGCACGGGAGGTAGCTTCCCACAACGGCCTGCAGTTGGAGGCCGTCCCGGTGGAGAACTCCGCCCAGTTGCGGGCCCTCATCGCTCCGGAGACGACGGTCGTCGCCATAGACGAGGGGCAGTTCTTTGATGAGGGACTGGTATCCCTCTGCGAGGAACTGGCGGACCGGGGGCTGCGGGTCATCGTGGCCGGGCTGGACCTGGACTTCCGGGGGGAGCCCTTCGGCCCGATGCCCCAGTTAATGGCCCGGGCGGAGCGGGTGGACAAATTGCAGGCCATCTGTGTGGTCTGCGGGGGGCCGGCCAGCCGCACCCAGCGGCTCATCAACGGTCAGCCCGCCGCCTACGACGACCCGGTCATCATGGTCGGCGCCGACGAGGTCTACCAGGCCCGCTGCCGGGGATGCCATCAGGTCCGACGACGGACGACGGACCACAGACCACTGACGACGGACGACAGACCACAGACCACAGACGACGGACGACTGACCACTGACCACTGACGGCTGACGGCTACTGTCTGACGGCTGACGGCTATCGGCTACCGGCTGACCGCTATCGGCTGACCACTAACGGCTGGAGGAATCATGGGGAACCGTGCGATTCGGCAGGACTTTTCCGCCATAGATCGGGTGCTGCTGGATGAGGAGACGATTCAGCGGCGAGTGGAGGAACTGGCAGCGCAGATCAGCGCTGACTACGCCGGGCTGAATGAGGACGGTCTGGTGCTGGTGGGGGTGCTGAAGGGGGCCTTTATCTTTCTGGCCGACCTGGCCCGTCGGCTGACCATCCCCCACCACGTGGACTTCATCGCCCTTTCCAGTTACAACCGGGGGGCGGTGAGCACGGGGGCGGTGCGGCTCATTATGGATACCCGCGCCCCGGTGACCGGGAAGCACGTCCTCATCGTGGAGGACATCGTGGACACCGGCTACACGCTGGACTATCTGATCCGCAACTTCCGGGCCCGGGGGACGGCCTCCCTGCGGACCTGCGTCCTCCTGAGCAAGCCGGAGCGGCGGCGGGTGGACGTCCCGATAGACTACCTGGGCTTTGAGATTCCCGACGTCTGGGTGGTGGGCTACGGCCTGGACTACGCCGACCTGTTCCGCACCCTCCCCTACATCGCGGCGCTGAAGCGGGAAGTGTACGAATCCCGGTAGGGCGGGCCTGAGGGGAAAACACATGCGGTGCGGCGGCCTTC
>JAPYWT010000337.1 GCA_028276215.1 Thermoflexus sp.
CTGGACTTTGGACAAAAATCCCCCTGCCCCGGTGATTAGCCGGGCTCAATGCCGCACCTTTAAAATATCTCAATCGGGCCGGGAGGCCGCTCCGGAGCCCTGAAAAGCCCCTTTGCGGACGATTCTTTGCCGGGCCCGGGGCGTCAGGCGTGTCCCTTCCCGCCGCCCCACCGGTTTTCCTCGGGGTTGGAGCCGACGAGCCGGAGTGCCCAACTCCTGAAGAATTCGCCCCATGTCCCGCTGGACGTAAGCCGGGGACAGCAGGGGCGAGGCCTGCCGGGCCCCTTCCTTCGGGCTCTCTCCGCCTTCCTGCCGCCGGTGAAGGTATCGCTCCCACGGCCGAGGAAGCGCTTGAGCCAACTCCCGGCCCAACCCGATCTGGAAGGCGGCCACCAGGACGATGCGCCACCACCGCTCCTCATTCCTGACCTCCGGCGTCTGGTATGCGGTGGCCAGGAGATTCCGCTTCAGGAACCGGTGGCCGTGCTCCTGGTGGGAGCGTTGGAAATAGGCCCGGACCACTTCCCGCAGGGGCCACTCTTCCTGGCCAGGGCCGAACAGGGCCAGCCAGAGCGGCCGGGGATAAACCATCTCCCCCTCCGGAGTGGTGACCCAGACCCGGATGAGCGTGCAGGGGCAACGATGCATTGGCCATTGCCGATTCCCCCGCATCCGCATCCCCCGCCACGCCTGCAGGTGAACTACCCGGGTCTTCCCCTGACGGGTGGTCTCCTCCCAGGTCTCCTCCTCATCGGGAGGAGGCCAGGTGATGGGGTCGTTCAGAGCAAACCGCTCCCCGTACCAGCGGGGATGCCCCCGGGCCGTCCCCTCGGCCTCCGGCGGCGGGCGGAAGAAGACCCGGTTGCTGCGCACCCGCACCAGCACGCTGATGCCCCTTTGGGCCAGGGGGTAAATAAACGGCGGGGTGCAGTAGCGACTATCCGCTGCCGCCAGGGTCTGGCGGGCTGAGACGGGACGCTCTGCCCGTTCCTGGGTCTCCACCCATTGAGCAATCTGCTCCTGGGCCACCTCAGCGGCATTCTGATCGGTCGCTACCCGCCGGGCATCCAGGAACACTGCCCACGGGGGAGAAGATGCGCTCTCCGGTTCCGGCAAGAAGGCCAGCAGGGAATAGGTGTGCCCCACGGCCACCGGCTTTCCTCCGGGAGTGGGATTGGGTTGGTAGATGTACCCCCGGTCCTGCAAGCAATCAGCAAAGGGGCGGGGATGGGGCAGCGTGTCCACAGCCAGCAGCCGGAAGAGGCGCTGCTGAGGGAGCGGAAGGTGGCAGGCAAAAGGGACTCGGAGGTGAGCATCGGAGAGCGGGAAATCGCGGATGGCCTTGAAGAGCCCGCTGTAGTTCCGATGGCGGAAGGCGGGTTGGAGGCTCAATTCCACCACCGACCGCACCCCGCAGGCACTGGAGAGGGCATCGATCAGGTCCATCGTGCTATCGGCCCGATTGTAAAGGTGCAGCAGATCAAAGATCTGCTTCCGGAACTGGGAGAGGGCGCTGGCATCCACACCTTACATAATGCCTCATTTCTGGGATCGCTGCAAGCGCACTCTCTCAATTCCACCAGTTAGTCCAAAGTCCAGGGTAGAAGACCCCTCGCTCATATTGTTCCCCCACCACACGCATGCCCTCCTCGCAGGCGGCGATAATCTCCATCGGGTCTGTGCCAGACTCCAGCGACTGGCGGACAAGGGAGAGGACTCCTTCTTCGTCCAGCGCGGCGACTTTTTCTTTCAACGTTTCCCGCAGAGAGAAATCCATTTTCCTAACTCCGTTATTCTTCCACATCCGGCCCGATGCGGGTGATCAGCCGGAAGCGGTCGGCCCGGCAGATGAACCACCCCCAAGCGATGGGCCGGTTGGTGAAATCGTAGAAGATGTGCTCCAGGCAGAAGGCCGGAGAGCCCGGAGAAACGCCCAGCAACTCTGCCTCCTCCGGGGTCAGCGTCACCGCCTCTATAGAAAGGTCGCCCCGGCGCAGCCCCTGCCCGCTGTTCCCCCTGAACAACCCCTCCAGGGACGTAATCTGCAGCTCAGCCTCCACCACCGGGCGGCGGGGGTCGTAGATGAGATACTCCCGGTGGTACATCGTCGGCCCCTCGGCGCGGGAGACCAGGCGGCGCAGATAGATGACCCGGGTCCCGGTGGAGACCGATAATTTACGGGCCACTCGCTCGTCAGCCGGGAGGATGGTGGCCTGAAGCAAGCGGACGGTGCGCCCGGCTTCCTCTTCTCCGATTTCCTGCAGGCGGAATGTGGCCTCGGTGATGGCCAGGCCACGCACGAAGGTCCCCTTCCCCTGGGCGGTGCTGACGATGCCCCGGCTGAGCAGGAGATTGATGGCCCGCCGCACGGTCATGGGGCTCACGCCGAACTGGGCGACCAGTTGGGCCTCGGAGGGCAGTTGGTCGCCAGGGCGGTAGGTGCCCTCGGCAATCTGCATGCTGAGGATGCGGGCCAGTTGCGCGTAGGCCGGCTCGTAGGAATCCCGGTCTATGGCGTACTTATTTCCCACTTGACAACTTCCCTATACCAGTGTATGATATTAGAGGATGTCCGGATACCCATTCATCCCTTATTATAGCCCGAACGGAGCGACTCGTCAACATGGGCCGACGCTTTTTTGTCCTCGCCTGTGCGACCGTTATAGAAGAGATGGTCCCCCTCATGCCCGAGGGAGCGGGGTACGAAGTCCTGGATTTCGGCCTTCACGTCAATCCCGAACAACTCCGAAAAATTCTTCAGCAGCGCATAGACGCTCTGAAGGAGCCCTACGATGCCGTTATCCTCGGTTACGGCCTCTGCTCCCAGGCAGTCATCGGTATCCAGGCCCGCCAGTCCCCGTTGGTGATTCCCCGCGTGGACGATTGCATCGCCATTTTCCTTGGCTCCCGGGATGCCCACCGGGAGCAGCATTCTCAGGAGCCCGGTACCTATTATTTGACCAAGGGCTGGATTGAGGTCGGCGATACGCCGTTCACCGAGTACGAGCGGATGGTCCAGCAGTACGGCCGGGAGCGCGCCGACCGCTTCATCCGCCTCATGCTGGCCCACTATACCCGGCTGGCGCTCATCAACACTGGTCAGTACGAACTGGAGAAGTATCGGGAGTACACTCGCCGGACGGCGGAGCGGTTCGGACTGCGCTACGAAGAGATTCCGGGCTCCACGGCCCTCATCCGAAAAATGCTGTACGGGCCCTGGACCCCCGAGGAATTCGTCGTGGTGCCGCCAGGGGCAATGGTCCGCTACGAGGATTTTTTCCCGCCCGAGGGGGCGAGGTAGCATTGCAGAAAACCGCGGGGCCATTTGTAGTCAGCCACGAATGGAAAAGGGACCCTCCCCCAGAACGGTATTCCACTGCGTTTCTTGCCTCACCACAAACACTCCACGCTGTCCTGCAGTGCTACCAGAAGTGACTCCTGAGAGAGAATGAGCAACCCCTTATCCTGATCCCCCACAGATTGGTGTTTCGGAACTTCGTGGTATAATATTCATCCCGGAGGGAGGTTCAGAACATGCTCATCATCGGCGAGAAAATCAACGGCACACTGAAGAAGGTCGGCCCAGCCGTCCTGAGCCGGGACGCGGCCTTCATCCAGGACCTGGCCCGGCGGCAGGCCGAGGCCGGGGCCGACTACATTGATGTCAACGCGGGGACTCCCGCCACCCGCGAGGCCGACGACCTGGTCTGGCTGGTGGAGACGGTCCAGGCAGTGGTGGATGTTCCCCTTTGTCTGGATAGCGCAAACCCCGAGGCCCTGAAGGCCGCACTGGAGCGGACTGTCCGTCC
>JAPYWT010000016.1 GCA_028276215.1 Thermoflexus sp.
AAAAGGGTACGCCATGTGCAACATTATTTTACTGCGACCAAGCCAGCGAAATCCAAAGGTGGCCTCCCGTATTGGAGGTTCAGCCACACACATACTGTGTGGGCCAGAATCTTGCGAAACCATTTGGCCAGTAAAGTCCACCCTTTGCGCACGCGCAGTGATTGCACCTTAAAGCGTTCTACCAGCTGACTGCCCACAGTTTCCACCAATTGTCGGATGCTGTTGAGCGCGGCTGGCATCGCAAACGGGGTCGGCTTCATATTGCTGCGGAGAGGAGTCAATAAATACAGTTCGTACTCTTGCTGCAAAGCAGTTTGGGTTTCGGTATCCAGAAAGCCTTTGTCTCCCAGGCAAATGGCGTGGGTGGGCATCCCTTCTATCAAAATGTCTGTGAGTTGGCTATCGTGAGAACCGGCCGGAAGAAGAGGGGCGTGAACGATCATTCCGTTAGACGCAATGCGCAGCCCTCCTTTAAAACCAAAATAATACCAGTCCTTGCTGGCACAATAGCCTACTTCCGGCTCCAAGAGCACATCATCACAGAAGATCCGCCGACGCCGATACCGCCTCAGACCGCAGATGGGCACCGGCAGCGTGTCTATGACCTGGATGGTAGACTGGTCAGCCCCGCTGAGTCGGACCAACTCCTGCCAGATGTGTTGTTCTACCACCCAGAGATTGGCCCATTGGCGGACCAGGAGGGTGCGGTCGGAGAGGCCTGGGAACCAATCTCGGTAATGCTTAAAAAAGTATTCAAAAATCGCCTTGTCCCGCGCTAAGCCGAGATACTCCCCCACAATGGCGATGGTCAACGCTTCCACATCGCTCAGTTGAGGCTCAAAGCCGTGATGCCGAACACCGTTGGGAAAAAGGCGGTGGTAAATTTCATCAATCAGACAATAGACAGCAATAATGAACAGCTCTTCGTCAAACATAGGGCTATACCTCCAGGAGAATTTACCTGGAAGTATACCCCAAAAAAATCAAGTTGCACATGGCGTAAAATATCATCCTTCGTGCCCTTTGTGCGGCTTTCGTGTCCTTTGTGGTTTTTACGAAGCGGCTCTTGGGTAGGTAGTTACCCTTCGGGGTGCAACTCAGGAGCGGGCGGCGGGAATCGAACCCGCAACAGCAGCTTGGAAGGCTGCGGCAATACCATTTTGCAACGCCCGCGTACAGACGCCACTCCGCCGCGCTTCGTGGCTCACTACCAGCGCATCCGCCACTCCGCCGCACTTCGTGGCGAACTACAAACCAGTCGGGGCGGCCGGACTTGAACCGGCGACCCCTGCGTCCCAAACGCAGTGCGCTTCCGTCTGCGCCACGCCCCGGCTCCACTATAAGTATACCGCTTTTTCCCCATGCCGTCAAGGTTACGGTGGTGGGTGAAAGAGCGGTATCGGAGCATGCGGGGGTACAAACAGGAAGAATCAGCGGTCAATGTCAGCCGACTTCTGGCATGGTGCGGGAATCATTTGAACCAGGGGGGAGCGCCACTGGATCTCCTGCTGGCCTGAGGGGTTTGAGAAGAAAAACAAGAGCAGCGGAGAGAAGTGCCTCTCCTCTCCCCTTTGCCGAATTTTGAACAATCACGCGCATCCCAGAATTGTAGGGCAACTGCGAGCAGTTGCTCTACAAAGTCACGGCGCCCAGGAGAGGCGCTGGTTCTGCCAGTTGGGCATCTCCGCCCCCAGAGTGACCAGCGGCCGGAGATTCCCCCCGTCCGGCGACATCAGGTAGATGCCCCACGTGTTGTCCCGATAGGACAGGAAGGCAATGGTGGAACCGTCCGGCGACCAGGCCGGCAATCCCTCAATGGCAGGGGTGCTGAGCAACACCTGAACGCCCCCGCCGACCCCCAGCAGATACAGGTCCCAGTTGCCCGTGTGGTCGGACATGTAGAGCAACTGGCCACCGCCCGGCGCCCAGTGCAGCCCCACATCGTTGGCGCTTCCCGTCAGGCGGACCGGGGGCTGGGTGTCGTCGGGGTTGTCCACGTAGATGCCGCAGGCGGAGCCGTCGGCCTCGCAGCCGGTCCAGGCCAGCAGGCCCGTCGGCCCCCAGGAGGGCCCCCAGCCCGGCGCCACCACCGTCGGCGTCCCGGTGCCGTCGGCGCGGGCGATGTAGACGTGCCAGACGCCGGCCCCGTCGGGCGCGGCGTAGGCGTACCGGCCCCCGTCGGGGGAGAGGGTGGGCCAGGCGGCATCGGCGCCCGCCCGCAGCAGGACCCGGGAGCCGTCCGGCTGGAGCAGCGCGATGCCCGGCGCCAGCCGGTCCCGGTAGATCAACTGTCCCCCGCCCCACCGCCAGCAGGGCTGGTCGGCCCCCTGCGCCACCCGGCTCAGGTAGCCGTTGGCCCCGTCGGAGACGAGGGTGTAGATGTCGTAGAGGCCCGTCTCGGCGTTGTAGGCGGCGTAGGCCAGTCGCCCGCTGGTGAACCCCGGCACGGTGACGGCCCCCGGCAGGGTGCCGGTGACCGGCGCGATGGGGGTGGGAGTGGCCACCGCGCAGACCTGAGCGGCCTCGTCCCGCTTCGCCACCAGCGCGTCGCTGTTCATCAGCCGCAGGGCCTGGGTGTACTGGTCGGCGGCCGGACACATCTCTCCCTGCCCGGCCCACAGGTCGCCGTAGGCCACGCGGGCCTGGTAGAGCCGCTGGAAAACGTCCCGGTAGTTCGGCGCCAGCGCGTAGAGGGCCTCCAACTGCTGGATGCAGGTCTCCCAGTCCACCCCCCAGTAGCCCAGGGCCTTCAGGTAGCGGCGGGCCAGTTCCAGTTCCCGCAGCGCGTCGGCGTCCAGCGGCCGAATCTGCCGGGCCTGGTCCAGGTAGAAAATCCCCTCCTCCAGCGAGTCCCCGGCCAGGGACGCCATACCGGCCCGGTAGAGGCTGGTGAAGAGCATCTCCTCCACCGCTTCCGGCTCGTACTCCGGGTCAAAGGCGCGCAGTTGGTTCAGGAGACGGGCGGCCGTTGGCCAGTCTTCCTGCTCGTAGGCCGCTTTGGCCTGGGTGAAAAGTTCACGGGCGACCTCCTCCGTCGCCTGGGAGGTGGGGGTGGGACGGGTCGCCAGACGGGCGCGCGCTTCAGCCAGGCCCTGTTTGGCCAGAGGGTGGTCGGGGACCAGTTGCAGGGCGTACTCAAACTCCGCGATGGCCAGTTCGTACTCTCCGGCGTCCAGCCGGGCCAGCCCCTGGCGGTAGTGTTCGTCGGCCAGGGCGGCCCGCCGTTCCAGGCGGGCCTGCTGTCCGGCCTGCATCCCCAGGTAGCCCGAAGCGGCCAGCGCGACGGTCAGCAGGCACAGGAAGACCACCAGTGCCAGCAGGACCACCCGGACCCGTTGCCAGAGGGTGGGGCGGGCCGGGGTAGTTTCCGCCTCCTCCGCGCCGAGGATGAGGGGGATCGTGTCTTCCTGGGCAGACGCCCAGGGCAGGGCGCGCGCCGGCCGCAGGCGGCGGGCGCGGCGGCCTTTCATCGGCTGCGTCTCCTCCACGTGTGCGCCGCAGCGGGGACACAGGAGGAGCGGTTCGGGAACGTCGTATCCGCATTCCGGGCAACGCATGGTTCTTGCGGGGATTATAACCGATTTTGGATTCTTGTCCAGTTTAGGAGAAGAAACTGGCCGCCAGTGCGAGCAGCAGTTGGCCGCTGTAGTACAGCGCCAGACTCCAGTGGTGGTACTTCCAGGGCCGCCAGAAACGGTTTGCCGCCAGAATGACGTCCGAGAGGTAAAATAACAGCGCGCCCGCCGCGATCATCGCCGCCGCACCGGTAGTAAAGAGGGGACTGGCGAGGGTGGAGACCGCGCGGTGGACCATGACCGAGATGACCAGCATATACCCGATGACCGGCCCCTTCAGCGGCCCCAGGCCGGCCCGAATGAGTCGGTAGAACCCCACGCCGGCCGCCAGCAGCAGAAGGGCCGAAAGGACGTCCCAGGGAGAAAAGCGCCCCAGTGTCGTGAAGACGACGGTGTAGGCGATGTGCGCGAGCAGGAAGAGCACCAGTCCCACCAGAAACGCTTTTGGCCGTTCCGGAAACATCAGCGCGACGTCGCCGCCCAGGGAGAAGAACAACCCCACCGTCACCCCGGCGGTGTAGAGCGGATTTCGCGTCGGTTCCAGGAGGGAGAGCATCGCCACGGCGATCACGATCAGCGTGGAGAGAGGCTTGGCGATGTAGACCTGCCTCTGCCGCCCCCGGAACTCCGCCCAGATCAGCCAGAGCACGGTGGCGATGAGGACCGGTATCGGGTAGAGTGCTATCTTCATTGCCTTCCTCCGTTCACAACTTGCCGCTGACGGGCTCCCGCACCACTGCCAGCATCTGGTCGTGGATGAGGCCGTTGGAGGCGACGATGGTGGCGCCGGAGAGAGGGGTGGAGACGCCGTCAAACGCGGTGACGCGCCCGCCCGCCTCTCGCACCAGCAGGATGCCTGCGGCCACGTCCCAGGGCGCCAGCCGGATTTCCCAGAAGCCGTCAAACCGTCCGCAGGCCACGTACGCCAGGTCCAGCGTGGCCGCCCCTGCCCGCCGGACCCCCAGCGCGCGCCGCACGAACCGCGCCATGCGCTCGGTGTTGTTGTCCGGGGCGGTCCGCCGGTCGTAGGGGAAGCCGGTGGCCAGGAAGGCGTCCTCCAGGCGGGAGACGGCGGAGACGCGGATGGGTTCCCCGTTCAGCGTGGCCCCGCCGCCCGCCACCGCCGCGAAGGTCTCGTCCCGCAGCGGGTCGTAGATGACCCCGACGACGGGCTCACCCTCCACCACCAGGGCCAGCGAAATGCCCACGTGCGGGAAGCCGTGGGCAAAGTTGTTGGTCCCGTCCAGCGGGTCTATCAGCCAGATGGGCGGGCCGGGGGCCTGCCAGGCGTCCCCGCCGCCCTCTTCGGCCAGGATGCGGTGGTCGGGGAAGGCAGCGCGCAGGCGATCCACGATATGCCGCTCCACCGCAATGTCCGTCTCGGTGACGGGGTTGACGTCCCCCTTGAAGTTGATGGCCGAAAGGGACGTGCGCGGGAACGCCCGCCGGACCATTTCTCCGGCTTCGTGAGCAATGTTAATCGCAATCTGAAGTGTTTCTGCCATGTGCCTCTGTCAGTCGTCGGGCAAACTCTGTGGGGTCTATGATCTGAATCCCTTCGTATTCTCCGAGCCGTAAAAGGTGCATATCCCGACTCACAATGTAGTCAGCATCTCCTTCCGCTGCACAGGAGATGACGGCATCATCGTCCGGGTCCGGGGTGATCCCGGATAACGCCAGGTATCCCGGTGTCATAAGGGCGTCTTTCTCTAACGCTTCCAAGAGAGCAGTGGCGGCCTCCGTCCTGATACGTTCCCGAAGAACGGGCTTTGCCAGCGTGCGCCGCACCTCATCTACCAGCGCTGGTGAGGTCAACAGTTCAAAGTCGCCGTTCTCCCACCCGTCCAGAATGCGGGAAATAGAGGGGCCTTTCGTCAGCAGAAAAGCGATCAGGATATTGGTGTCCAGGACCACCCTCATCTTATTCGGCCCCTTCCAGTAACTGGAATGCCTCTTCTTCGCTCAGATGATGCTCCTCGGCTGAGGCGCGAATGGCCTCAAAGCGGCGCCTGCGCTGATCAGCCTCCCACTGCCGCTGCAACCCGATCAGGCGGTTGTACTCCTCAATGCCGATAATGGCGGCGATAGGTTTGCCCCGCCTCTCCACCAGCACGTGGTCGCCGCGATAGTGAATGCGGGCCAGAATCTCCCCAATCTGGCCGCGAATCTCGCTGGCACGAATCCGTAAGACTGTCATCGTCCCTCCCCTGCGGATGCGAATTGGTACAATTCAACCAATTGGTATTATACACCGGTTCTCATAACGGTCAATCCTCTCTCTCCTACGGGTGTGTCCCAAAATCGTCGGGGGCCCGGTGGGCCAGGCCGTAAACGGCCTGGCTGAGGTTGCAAAGGGCGCTGGAAGCGCCCTCTCCCTGCTGTAGGACAACTGCAAGCAGTTGTCCTACAATTGGGGTAACTACCTACCACCCTCTGTTGCGTTGATCGTCAGGCGCGGGGGCCATCCACGAATGAGCCACGAATACACGAATGATGGCGCTATTCGTGCATTCGTGAAATATTCGTGGACGGCTCGCCCCGCCCAACAGAACCAGGGTAGGTAATTACCAATTGGGACACATCCCCTCCGCCCCCACCGTTTTGGGCCTTTTTGACGCCACCCCGCTGCGCTGCGTGGCTTACTACCAACGTCTCTGTTAGAGCATTGATAAGCCCTGCCCTTACCACCTATCCCCTACTCCCTACTCCCTACTCCGTACTCCGTAGAGATCGTACTCCAGCGCTCCCGTAATCCGAATCGGCACCAGTTCCCCCACCGGCAGTTCCTCCTCCACCAGCACCAGCCCGTCAATCTCGGGGGCGTCCCGGTAACTGCGGCCGACGCTGATGCCGTCCCCCTGTCCCTCTATGAGGACGTCCAGCGTCTGCCCCACCAGGGCGCGGTTTTTCGCCAGTGAGATTTCCTGCTGGAGTTGCATCAGGCGGCCCCGCCGCTCCTCCTTCACCTCCGGTGGCACGTCGTCGGGGAGGGCGGATGCCGGGGTGCCCGCTTCGTGGGAGTAGGTGAAGACCCCCACCCGGTCAAAGGCCATTTCCTCCACGAAGCGGAGCAGGGCGGCGAATTCCTCCTCCGTCTCGCCGGGGTAGCCGACGATGAAGGTAGTGCGGATGGCGATTTCCGGCATGCGCTCCCGGAGGGACGCGACCGTCCGCCGGACCCAGTCCATATCGGCGGGGCGGCGCATGCGGCGCAGGACGGCCGGGTGGGCGTGCTGCAGGGGGATGTCCAGGTACGGCAGGACCTGGGGGAGGCGGGCCATAACCTCTATCAGCCGGGGGGTGATCGCGCCGGGGAAGGCGTACATCACCCGAATCCAGGGGACCTGCGGCACCCGCTCCACCAGTCGCTCCAGAAGGGTGGCCAGGCCGTCCTCCAGGCCCAGGTCGCGGCCGTAGGCGGTGGTGTCCTGGGCGATGAGGATGAGTTCTTTGACGCCCCGCGCGGCTGCCAGCGCCGCGTCCTCCAGGACCCGCTCCGGGGGACGGCTGACGGCGGGGCCCTTGATCAGCGGGATGGCGCAGAACGCGCAGGGATGGTTGCACCCGTCGGCGATTTTTATGTAGGCAGTGGCCCCCTGGATGGCGACGTGGGGGACATCCGGCGCGTCGGCGGGCGGGGCCGGGGGGACGTGCACGACGGGCCCTTCCCGGTCGGGGCGGAGAAGTCGCCGGGCCACGTCCACGACGTCCGCCCAGCGGCGGGTGCCCAGAAGCCCGTCCACCCCCGGGACGGCCTCCAGGATGGCCTGGGGGTCCCGCTGGGGCCAGCATCCGGCGACCAGGAGGACCTGGCGGGGCCGTTTGGCGGCGGCGATCTCCCGCAGCGCGGCCAGGGACTCCTCCCGCGCCGGTTCTATGAAACAGCAGGTGTTGACGATGATCAGGTCCGCCCGGCGGGGGTTGTCGGTGGCCCGGTACCCGGCGCGCTCCAGCAGGGTCGCCATTCCCTGCGCGTCCACGGTGTTCTTGGCACAACCCAGGGAGAGGATGTAGAAGGACGCGGACGAGCGCGGATGAGCGCGGATGGTGTTCTCTTTTCTTTCAGTTCGCGCCATTGGGCTGAGGGAAATTTTTCTCACACAAAGACACAAAGACACGAATATATATTTATATTTTTATACTTTGTGCCTTTGTGTCTTTGTGTGATGTTGTTCTCTATTGAGCCAGTCGGCGACGGCACGGGGGAGCATGGCCAGCGGGCCCCGGCGGACCGTGGGACCGGGGAGGGAATCCAGGAACAGACGGCCGTAGGAGCGGGTCAGCAGGCGGCGGTCAAAGATGGCCACGACCCCCCGGTCGGTGCGGGTGCGGATGAGCCGCCCGAACCCCTGCAGGAAACTCAGGATGGCCTCCGGGACGGCGTACTGGGTGAAGGGTTCGTCAAAGGTCTCCGAGCGAGCGGCAAAAATCGGGTCGCTGGGGACGTTGAACGGGAGTTTGGCGATGGCCAGACAACTGAGCGCCTCGCCGGGGACGTCTATCCCCTCCCAGAAACTGCGGGTGCCCAGGAGGACGGCCCGTTCGGTCGTGCGGAAGTTCTCCAGCAACTGGGTGCGGGAAAGGCCATGCCCCTGGGCGAAGACGACGATGTCGGATTGGGCCAGGGGGGCCGTGATGGCCCGGGCCGTTGCCCGCAGTTGGCTGTGCGAGGTGAAGAGCGCCAGGGCCCGCCCCCCGGTGGCCCGGAAGAGCGCCACCATTCCCTCCTCCACCGCCCGCTGGTACCCGGGCTGTCCCGGCTCCGGAATGTCCTCCACCAGGTAGACCAGGGTGGAGGAGGCGTAGTCAAAGGGGGAGTCCACGGCCAGTTCCCCGGCGTCCCAGGCGTGGAGCCGTTCCCGCAGGAAGTCAAAAGTGCCCCCCGTGCGCAGGGTGGCGGAGGTCAGGATGACCGTATCTTTTTTGTTGAAAATGTGCTCCCGCAGCAGCGGACCCACGTGGAGCGGCGCGGCGTGGACGGAGAGGGGAATCTGCCCGGGGCCGATTTCGGCCCAGTAGATGGTCTGGGGGTCGGGCTTGCCGATGAAGCCGCTCAGCCGGTCGTGAATCTCGGTCAGCGTCCGCGCCATGCCCTGCAGTTGGGTGTAGAGGTCGTCGGTGTTCTTCAGGCCCAGGCCGGAGAGGTCCTCCAGCGCGCCGGCCAGTTTCTGCAGGCCGTCGGCGACGGCCTTCAGCGGCACGCTGGCATCGTCCCAGGCGATTTCCACCTGGCTCCAGGCCGGTTGGGCCCGCTGCGCGGGGGTGATGCGCAGGGTGCGCGCGTAGGCGTTATCCCCCTCTTCCTCCCGCGCCTCGTCCATAAACTGCTCCAGTCCGTCAAAGAAGGCGTCCAGGGCATAGATGGCCCGCATCACCGCCTGGGCGACCTGTCGGGCAAAATCTTCCACTTTCTGCAGGACGGCCCGGTCCAGGCGGGCGGCGCGGCAGCGGGAGACCACCTCACCCAGCAGGCCCGAGGGGGTCTGCGCGGCCCCCTCGCGGGGATGACCGACCTCCTCCAGGAGCCGCCGGACGGTCTTCCGGTCGGTGGTGAAGGAGAGGCCGCTGGTGGTCGCCGCTTCCAGGTGATGGGCCTCGTCCACGATGAGGTGGCGGTACTCCGGGATGGCCCGCCCCTCCACCGCGACGTCCGCCAGGAGCAGGGCATGGTTGACGATGACCAGATGGGCCGCTTCCGCCGCCTCCCGCGCGCGGTAGAAGAAACAATCCCGCCGGTGGAAGAAGCGACACCGCTCCGGGTCGCACCCGTCAAACTCCGCCGAGAGGTTCTGCCAGATGGCCCGTTCGGTGGGAGTGGGGAGGAAGAGACTGTCGCCGTCGCCGTCTATGGTGTGGGGGAGCCAGATGAGCACCCGGGCCAGGACGTCCATTTCCTCCGGGGAGGAGGGGCCGACCTGCCGCAGCGCGGCCAGGCGGGCCGGACAGAGGTAGTGGGAACGGCCCTTCAGCACGGCCGCCCGGAACTCCAGGCCCAGGACGCGCGCCAGGTCGGGGAGGTCCTTGCGGTAGAGTTGCTCCTGAAGGTTGATGGTGTTGGTGGAGATGACCACCCGTTCGGAGTTCTGGACGGCCCAGTACAGGGCGGGGATCAGGTAGGCCATAGACTTGCCGACGCCGGTGGGGGCCTCCACCAGGAGTTGGCGGTTTTCGTTGAAGGCCCGCGCGACGGCCCGGAGCATCTCCACCTGCTGGGGGCGGTGTTCGTAGTTGGGGAAGCGGCGGGCGAAGAGGCCGTCCTCTTCCAGCAGGGCCGCCAGCCCCTCCGGGTCTATAGGCGTGCGCTGGGGGGCCGGCTCCAGGGGGCCGGCCTCGGGGGCGACGGTGAAGAGGGGGGCGCTCTCCGGGCGGCCCCGTTTGGCCGCCAGTTGCGCGCCGATGGCGCCGGTGAAGACCCCCTGGGAGACCCGCCGCAGGGCCAGGCGGAAGAACTCGGTGGGGAGCCAGCCCACCCCTTCGCCCAGGCGGACCAGTTCCTCCAGAAGAGAAGGCGGGAGAGCACAGGCGCGGTCAAAGAGGGCCAGGAAGAGTTGGTGGACGGTGCGGGCATCGTCCAGCGCGCGGTGGGAGACGGGTGGGGGGAAGCCCAGCAGCCGTGCCAGTTCTCCCAGACTGTACCGTCGGGCATCGGGGGCCAGGAGGGAGGCCAGTTTGAAGGTGTCCAGGTACCGGTTGGCCTGGAGGGCGTCCCGGCGGTGCAGGAAAGAGAGGTCAAAATCCACGCTGTGCCCGACGACGGTTCGGTCGCCCACGAAGGCGGCCAGACGGGGGAGGACGGACGCCAGGCGCGGCGCGTCGGCCACGTCCTCGTTCCGGATGCCGGTGAGGACGGTGATTTCGTGGGGGATGGGGCGGCCCGGGTTGACCAGGGTGCTGAACTCGTCCAGCACCTCTTCGCCGCGAAATTTGACGGCGCCGATTTCTATGATGGTGTCGCGCGCCGGGTCGGTGCCCGTCGTTTCCAGGTCCAGGGATACGAAGACAGGGAGCATAGAGAATCCAGAAGAATCAAAGAATCAGCGATGGATTCGCTGATTCTTTGATTCTGTCGTTCGTTCAGGGCAGGTAGTCCTGCGGGTTCTGAGGGGCGCCGCCGAAGCGAATCTCAAAGTGGAGGTGGGGGCCGCTGGACCAGCCGGTGCTCCCGCAGTACCCGATGACCTGCCCCTGATAGACCGGCTGCCCGCAACCGACGGCCAGTTCGCTCAGATGGCCGTAACGGGTGGTATAACCGTTGCCGTGGGAGAGTTCCACCAGGATGCCGTACCCACCGTTCCACCCGGCGATGGTGACCACGCCGTTATCGGACGCGTAGATGGGGTCGCCCAGGCGGCAGGCCAGGTCCAGCCCGATGTGGCCCGGATTGCGCGGGTCGTGGAAGAACCAGCCGGAGACGCGCCCGCTGCCGGTGGGGGAGACGAACCAGCCGTTGGCGCCCGGACCGGTGAAGGAGACGCCCTGGCAGATGCCGGAACTTCTCCCGGCCGCGCCGACGGCGGGTTTGGGAGGCGGCGGGTTCAGGTCTATGTACTTGTCCTTCCCGCCAACGACCATGAGTTGCTGTCCCTCGGTCAGCGGCTGGCCCTCTTTCAGGTCGTTCCACTCGTTGTAGAGGGCCGACGGGTCCACCTGATATTTGGCGGCGATGGATTCCACCGTCTCCCCGGCGGCGACGGTGTGGTAGACGCCGTCCACGGGCGGGATGTAGAGGGTCAGGCCCGGCTGGATGAGCCAGGGCGCGTCCCAGACGGCCTCGCGGTTGGACCAGATGAGGGTCCAGATGGTGATGCCGAACTGGGCGGCGATGGAGGAGAGGGTATCGCCGGGCTGGACGGTGTAGGTGATGACGGCGGCGCGCGGGCGGGCCGGGATGATGGTGTGGGGCAGGGCGACGCGCGCCAGCGGGGGCATCGGCGTGGGGGCCCAGGCGCGGGCGGAGGGCGCGGTGGGCGGCGGCTGGGGCACAAACGGTTCCCCCGACGGCCCGCCCAGGGCCGGACTGGGGGGATGGACGCGCCCCACCGTCAGGATCAGAACGGCGGCCAGGAGCATGCTCAGATGGGCCGTGAGCCGTCCCAGCAGGAGGCGGCCGCGCCGCCCCTGAAGTTGTTTCCACCAGGATAGAACCCGCCGCGCGCCGCCGGGTCTATCTCCGGCCAGAACGGTATCGGACGTTTCCATTTGCTCCCATTATACCATTGGGGGGCGGGGAGGGCAACCGCGTGGTTCGGAAGGGTGTGTCCCAAAGTTGTAGGACAACTGCGCGCAGTTGTCCTGCGATTTCAGCCGACGTGGGCGCGGCGGCGCGCGACGACGGCTGCATATAGCCGGTGGAGGGTCGGTCGCAGCGGCCGCTCCCACGCGCCCACCGTGCGGACCAGACGGCCCCCGAAGCCCCGCTTGAAGCGGTACACCCCCCACAGCCCGTCCTGGCGGCGGGTGAACTCCGCCTCCAGGCGCTCCTCGTCCTCGTCCGGCACCCCCCAGAGGTCGTACTCGGTACACCCCCGGGAGCGGGCCCAGCGCATGGCCTCCCACTGGAGCCGGTACGTGGGCATCTTCTCCCGATGGGCGTCGGATGAAGCACCGTAGAAGTACCAGGCGCGCCGGCCCAGGGCGAAGACCATCAGCGCCGCCACCGGCTCCCCCTCTACCCCCGCCATCAGCAACCGTGCCCAGCCGCGAGGGACGAAGAGACGGTATGCCCGCTCGTAGTAGGCTGGCGTATGGACGCCGAAGCGGTCCCGCGCCGCCGTCTCCGCCATCAGACAGTGAAAAGCCGGGAAGTCGGCCTCCGTCCCCTCCCAGACCGTTACCCCCTTCCGCTCCGCCAGCCGGATGTTGTAGCGGGTTTTGGGCTTCATCGCGGCCAGGATGGCCTCCTCGTCCCGACCGATGTCCACCACCAGGGTCCGCCGGGGCTGAATGCTTCCCAGGGGGGACGGTCGGAATCCCAGCGCGGCGAGAAGTTCCCGCCAGCGGGGCTCGTCGGGCAGGTCGGGCTCCATGATGAGGGCGACGGCCCGGCGGGCCCGGGCGGCCGCGCTCAACGCGTCCACCAGTTCCGCCAATTCCTCCGGTCGCTCCCAGTCCACCAGCGGACCGCGCGGCACGTAGGCCAGCGCCCCCAGCCCCAGCGGAAGGGGTCGGTAGAGGACGAGCGCGCCGGCCCGGGGTGCGCCGTCCTCCAGAAGAGCCACCCGCCCGGCAGACCAGCCGAAGGCCGTCTTCAACTCACCCCACTCCGCCGTCTGGAGGATGTGGGCCTGAGGGTGCGCGGCGACGAACTCGTCCCACTCCGGCGCTGGGAGGTCGGTGCGGACTTCCCTCATTCTTCCCTCCGGGCCACCACCAGCAACCCGCCCCCCTTCTCGCCGTCGGGGACGTCCATTTCATAGAGGTCCCGCCAGGCGCGGGAGAAGTGGCGGACCACCCAGCGGGCCAGCCACCGCTGGTGGGGCAGACCCCGCAGGCGGGGGGAGACCAGCAGTCCCCAGAGCGACCGTCGTCCGATGCCGAAGCGCTCGTTCATCACGTCCCAGAGGTGCTCCACCTCCTGGGGGATGTAGTAGCGGGCCTTCTCCACCACCATCCCGCCCCGGGCCAGCAGGTCGACCCACTCGGCGGGGGAATGGTAGTGGTAGTGGGCCAGACGGGCGTCCACCTCGGCCGCGTAGGCCCGGGCGCTGGCCTCTTTGCCCGCTGCCAGGCGGGACTGGTAGAAGTAGAGCAGTTGGTGGAAGGCATCGGACGGGACGGTGAAGATGAACCGACCGCCGGGCCGCAGCACCCGTCCCGCTTCGGTTACCACAGGGGCCACGTCGGGGATGTGCTCCAGGACGGAGTTGCTGAAGACGGTGGCGAACGCGCCGCTCCGGTAGGGGAGGCGGTGACCGTCGGCCCGCTGGACCCAGCGGTAGACGCCGGAGCGGGCGGCCTTCCGGACCTGTTCGGCCCACGGGTCTATGCCCGCGTCCACGCCGCCAGGGCCGAAGAGGATACCGGCAATGAGGCCATCGCCGCAACCCAGGTCCAGCAGGGGGCGGTGGTACGACTCCTGCGCGGCCGTGCGCAGTTCCACGGCCCGCCAGAGGGCAACGGGTGGGGCGAACCAGTACGACTGCAATGAGAGGGTCAGGTAGTCGGGCATGGTATGTCGCTCATCGCGTATCGCTCATCGCATATCGCTAATCGCATATCGCTTATCGGAATTGCCGCCGCGGGCCTGCTTGGGCCTGCCGATGAACCCTATTGATAACTGTTCAGCCTCACCCCTCCCCCAGCGGCTTCGCCGCTACCGCCGCAGGCCTCGGCCCGAAGGGCCTTCGGCCCGAGGGCGGCGGGGGTGGGGGGA
>JAPYWT010000462.1 GCA_028276215.1 Thermoflexus sp.
GGTGAGGAAGCCTGAACAGTTACCCCTATTGTAACATGTCCTTTCTGGAACGCCAGCGGGGGTAACTGCCTACCCAAGAACCGTTTCATAAAAACCACGAAGGACACGAAGGCCGCAAAAAGGGCACAAAGGATGATATTTTATCTCTTTGTGTCCTTTGTGAGTACTTTGTGCCCTTCGTGGTAGGTAATTACCAGCGGGGGCAGTAAAGAGGAGGACATCGGGCTGATTCGGCGGTGACTTCACCCCTTGACAGAATCCGCTTCCTCTGCCATACTTATCCCCGCTATGGAACAACTCTTCCGTCAACTCTTCGGTGAGAATTTTGTCCTGATGGGGATTGTCGGCACCGTGCTGACGGGCTTCGCCACCGGTGTCGGCGCGCTGCCGGTTCTCTTCACCCGGCGGGTCCCGGAGCGGATGCTGGACGCGCTGCTGGGCTTCGCCGCCGGGGTGATGCTGGCCGCGACGGCCTTCAGCCTCATCGTCCCGGCCATAGACCTGGGGGGCATCGGCCCGACGGTGGGGGGAATCCTCATCGGCGCGCTCTTCCTGGCCGTCCTGGACCACGCCCTGCCCCACACCCACTTCATCAAAGGGGCCGAGGGGCCATCCTCCCACCTGCGCCGGGTCTGGCTGCTCATCATCGCCATCACCCTGCACAATTTCCCCGAGGGACTGGCCGTGGGCGTGGGGTTCGGCTCGGCCCGCCTCTCCGAGGCGCTGGCGCTGATGGTCGCCATCGGCCTGCAGAATATGCCGGAGGGCCTGGCCGTCGCCCTGCCGCTGGTGCGGGAACGGTGGCCGCGCGGCCGCGCGCTCCTCTACGCCCTGGGTTCCGGCATGGCAGAGCCCATCGCCGGCCTCTTCGGCGTCCTGGCCGTCACCCTGATGCACACCCTTCTCCCCTGGGGATTGGCCTTCGCCGCCGGCGCCATGCTCTACGTCGTCTCCGACGAAATCATCCCCGAAACCCACAGCCGGGGGTTTGAGATGGAGGGGACGTGGGGGGTGATTGTCGGCTTCCTGGTGATGATGGTGCTGGATAACGCTTTGTAACCACGAAGGACACAAAGGACGCATCATGGCTTTCCTGTTAGACTGGTTGCTCTCGCTGACCCCCATCGCCGCCGTGCTGGGGCTGATGGTGGGGCTCCGCTGGAGCGGGGTGCGGGCGGGGCTGGTCGGATGGCTGGTAGCCCTGGCCGTCGCTGCCTTCCGCTTCGGCGCCGGCCCCTCCGTCCTCCTCTGGGCTCAGGTGCGCGGGGTCTTCTTCACCCTCTTCGTCCTCTACATCATCTGGCCCGCCCTGCTTTTCTACCGGGTGACCGATGAGGCCGGGGCAGTGGCCGCCATCGGCCTGGGCCTCCCTCGCCTGACCGCCGACCGGGCGCTTCAGGCCCTCATCCTGGGCTGGGCCTTCAGCGCGTTCCTCCAGGGCGTGGGCGGATTCGGCGTCCCCGTCGCCGTCCTGGCCCCGCTGCTCCTGGGGCTGGGCTTCCCTGCCGTTCCCGCCGTCGTCATCCCCTCCATCGGTCACTCGTGGGCCGTCACCTTCGGCTCCCTGGGCTCCTCGTTCTACGCGCTGATGGCCGCCACGGGCCGCCCCGGGGAGGAACTGGGTCCCCCTTCGGCCCTGCTCCTGGGACTGGCCTGCTTCCTCTGTGGCGCCGGGGTCCTCTGGGCCGCGGGCGGCCCCCGCGCGCTGCGGCACGGCTGGCTCCCCATGCTCCTCATCGGGACGGCAATGGCCGGGACCCAGTACCTGGTGGTGCGGGCCCGGATGTGGGCCATCGGCGGGATGTGCGCGGGACTGGTCGGCATCGGCGTCAGCGTCCTTTGGGCGCGCTTCTTCACCCTGCCGGGAGAATCGGCCTCCGACCCGCCCCGAGGGATGCGAATCGGCACGGCCCTGGTCCCGTACGGCATCCTGATCGTCATCATCCTGCTGGCCCAACTGGTGCCCCCGATAGATGATTTTCTGGGGCGGACGGTCCTCCGCGTGGCGGTGCCCGAACTGGTGACCGCGCGCGGCTGGCGGACGCCGGGGGGCTTTACCACTGGCATCCCCGTCTTCGGCCACGCGGGGGCGCTTCTCACCTACGCCTCGCTGATCACCTTCGCCCTCTACGCCCGCCAGGGGCGCTACAAGCCGGGGGTCCTCCGCCGCATCGGGCGGGACGTCGTCCGCCGGGCCCTCCCGGCCAGTCTGGGCATTGCCACCATGGTCGGCATGGCGGTGACCATGGAGCACGCCGGGATGACCTACTGTCTGGCCGAAGGGGTCAGTCGGGTAATGGGGCCGCTGTTTCTGCTGGCCTCCCCGTTCATCGGCGCTCTGGGCGCCTTTATGACCGGCTCCAACACCAACTCCAACGTCATCTTCGGCGCGTTCCAGCAGCAGGCGGCGACCCTGGCCGGGCTGAACCCCGTCCTGGCTCTGGCCGCGCAGACGACGGGGGGCGCCATCGGCGGGATGTTCGCCCCGGCCAAAGTCATCATCGGCTGCGCGACGGTCTGCGCGGGCGAGGGCCAGACCATGCGCAAGACCGTCGTCTACGGAGTGGTCATCCTGGCCGTCATCGCCCTGGCCACCGCCCTCTGGGGGATGAGGTGAAAAATGCTCACACGGAGACACAAAGGCACAAAGAAAATAAAAAAATCTTTCTTCGTGTCTTTGTGTCTTTGTGTGAAGATCAACCGTGTCCATCATCGGTGAAAAATCCTCACACGGAGACACAAAGGCACAAAGAAAATAAAAAAATCTTTCTTCGTGTTTTTGTGTCTTTGTGTGAAGATCAACCGTGTCCATCATCGGTGAAAAATCCTCACACGGAG
>JAPYWT010000338.1 GCA_028276215.1 Thermoflexus sp.
CTTTATCGCAGAGACCGCAGAGTACGCAGAGTGCGCTCTCCGCGTTCTCTGCGATGAGTTTTTGCAACGGAGGCAAACAATGGAGACCTACGACGTCATCATCGTTGGCGCAGGCCCTGCTGGAACGGCCACTGCCCTGCACCTCCAGCGGTTGGCGCCAGAACTGGTAGAGCGGACGCTGGTCCTGGAGAAATCCCGCCACCCCCGGACCAAACTATGCGGTGGAGGGATCCTGCCGGATGGGCTCAGAATCTTACAGAGGCTGGGCCTGGATTTCAACGAAGTTCCCTACACCCGCATTCTGCGAGCCCATTTTGAATTTGACGGCCGGGGAACGGCCCTTACGGGGGAAGGGGCGGAGAGCCTCCACGTGGTCCTGCGGGAAGACCTGGATGCCTGGCTGGCGCGCAAGGCTCAGGAGCGGGGGGTGACCTTGCAGGAAGAAACCCCTGTCCGGCGCATTATCCCTGGGGATTCGTTTGTGACCGTGGTGACGGCCGATGGGGAATATCGGGCCCGGGTCGTGGTGGGGGCCGATGGGGCACACAGTGTGGTCCGCAGAGCCATCGCTCCTCATCAACGCGTTCCGTATTCCCGCGCGCTGGTCCTCTGGGTCCCCCCGAAACCGGAATCGTCGTCCCACGCGCCCGAAGACGCCTATTTTGACTTCACCTGTATTCGGGAGGGGGTGCCCGGTTATATCTGGGATTTCCCCATTCTGGTGCACGGTCAGCCGATGCGCTGTTGGGGGATCACGGATAACGGAGTTGGCCCTCATCATTCCCGGCCGTTGCGTCCGCTATTGGCCCGGGAGATGGCCCGGCATGGCTATCGGCTGGAGGATTATCCTCTCTACGGAGAGTCGGTTCCCCACTTCGGCGTCCGCAATGTATTCTCTGCACCGGGAGTCTTGCTGGTTGGAGATGCTCTCGGGGTAGACTTTCTGTACGGCGAAGGGATTGCTCCCGCCCTGGGCTACGGGCAACTGGCGGCCCGGGCCATCGTGGACGCTTTTGCCGAAGGCGACTTTTCTTTTCGTGACTATCGGGAACGGGTCCTTCAAAGCCCGTTGGGGCAAGTTCTTCGGAGACGGGCATTGACAGCCAGCCTGATTTTCCGTCTGCGCCATCCGGCGATGCAACGGTTCTTCTGGCATCGCTTGGGCCAGCGCCTCCGGACCATCACTGAGCGGTATCTCACCAATTGGGCCTGATGCTTTGCGAGAAGGATGCGATGAGCGAAAAGAACGTCCGTAAAGACCTGCTGTTCTTAAGAGGACTCCTCTCCCGCCTGGGGCCGCGGTATATTTCGCTGGTGAACCTCCCCGGGGTCCTTGCGGCCATCCCGACCACCGCGCTGGGCGTCTACTACGTGACGACCACCGTACCGTTTACTCCACAGCAGGTGAATATCCTGGGGATCATCCTGGGAATCCTGATCCCTCCCGTTGCGGCTCTCGGTTTTCTGAACTTTTCCCGGTCCAGCGCGGCGATCCGGGCTGTGCTGGCCACGCGGCCGGGTCAGCCTGTGTCGCCCGAAACCGAGGCCAGGGCCTGGCAGGAAGTGACCCGCTTCTCTCTCCGGGCGGCCACGTTTACGTTCTTCAGTCTCTTCCTCTGCCTGACCGTGCCCGGCACCATCGCGTTCGTGATCCTGGCTCGTCTCAAAATTACCCATGTACCTTACCTGCTCTTCGGCAATCTGATCACTATCACATGGGTCAGCATTTACCACTACTTTTTGACGGAATGGGCGTTGTGGCCGGTGCGCGAGCGCCTGCTACCCCGTTCCCCCGAGGTTCAACAACGCTACATGGCCGGAGTGGGCATTCAGTCCCGCATGCTGGTCGTCTACACCGCTTTAATCCTGACGACGCTGCTGATGGTGGTGACCATTGCCTACCGGAAAAGCGAGGAGGCCCTGGCCCCGGGGGCCAACCCGGTTCTGGTCCTCCAGAGCATGCAGAACCACATCGTTTTCGTCAGCCTGCTGGGCCTCTTCGTGAGTTTGGGGTTCTCTCTCCTCCTGTCCCGTTCCGTCGCCGTGCCGCTTCGGAGATTGACGGGGGTGATGGCGGAAGTGGGGCGAGGAAATCTGGGGCTGCGCGGGGAAGTCGTTTCCACCGATGAGACGGGTCGCCTGACGGTTGCCTTCAACCAGATGGTGAGCCAGTTGCAGGCGCTGCAGGCCGGTCTGGAGGAGCAGGTAGCCCGGCGCACCGCCGAACTGGCCCGCCGGACGGCCCAACTGGAGGCGGCGGCCACCGTCGCCCGGGAGGCCGCCGAAATTCGCGACCTGGACACCCTCCTGAACGAGACGGTCCGCCTCATCTCCGACCGCTTCGGCTTCTACCACGCCGGCATCTTCCTGCTGGACGAGCGGGGAGAGTACGCGGTCCTCCAGGCGGCCTCCTCTGAGGGCGGGCGGCGTATGCTGGCCCGGGGCCACCGGCTGGCTGTGGGGAAGGTCGGCATCGTCGGCACGGTGGCGGGGACGGGGAAGCCCCGCATCGCGCTGGACGTGGGGGCGGACGCCGTCTTCTTTGACAACCCGGACCTGCCGCTGACCCGTTCGGAGATGGCGCTGCCGCTGAGGGTGGGGGAGCGGGTCATCGGCGTGCTGGATGTGCAGTCCGAAGAGCCGGAGGCGTTTACCCAGGAGGACGTGGCGGTCCTGCAGACGCTGGCCGACCAGATTGCGCTGGCGGTGGAGAACGCCCGGACACTGGAGCAGATGCAGCGGACGGTGCGGGAACTGGAGCGGGCCACGGGCGAGTACACCCGGGAGGCCTGGCGGACCGTGCAGCGGGCCCGCCGCTGGGTGGGCCGCCGCTACCGCCGCCTGGTCGCCGAACCGGCGGAGGAACCGACCGAGGAGGCCCGCCGGGCGCTTTCGGAGGGCCGTTCCGTCCTGCAGCCCCTGCACGAGGAGGGGGATGGCCGGGTGGTCGGCACGCGGCTGGCGGTCCCGATGAAACTGCGCGGCCGGGTCATCGGCGTCCTGAACCTCCGCTTCGCGGCCCCGGAGGTGCCGCCGGAGACGGTGCAGATGGTGGAGGCCATCGCCGACCGTCTAACGCTGGCGCTGGAAAACGCCCGCCTCCTGGAGGAGACCCGCCGCCATGCCGAGCGGGACCGGATGATCGCCGAAATCACCGCCCGGGTGCGCGCCTCTATGGACCCGGAGACCGTCCTGCGGACTGCCCTGCGGGAATTGGGGGCCGCCCTGGGCGCCGACCGGGTGATGGTGCGGATGGGGAGTGCGTTCCGTGACCATGAAATCGGATGAACGCGGTGAAAGCCAGTGGTTGCGAAAACGGAGCCATACCACTGAGAATTCTTCGCAGTTTTCAGGAGGTCCCAATGGCGCATTACGAAGTCATCATCGTTGGTGCTGGCCCTGCTGGACTTTCTACTGCGCTCCATCTTCAGCAAATGGCCCCGGAGTTGGCAGAACGGACGCTCATTCTGGAGAAGGCCCGTCATCCCCGAACAAAACTTTGTGGCGGGGGCGTCACACCCGATGCGGAACGGGTGTTGGGCCGCCTGGGCCTGGATGTCACCGAAGTCCCACACGTAGACCTGGTGAGTGCGCATTTTCTTTTTGAGGGCAAGGGTATTCCCTTGCGCCTGGGCGAAACGTATGCCTTTCGGGTGATCCATCGGGAGGAACTGGACGCCTGGCTGGCCCAGAAAGCCCGCGAACGCGGCTTGGCTATCTTGGAGGAGACGCCTGTACAGCGGGCAATTCTGGGAGAGGGAGGGGTGGAACTAATTACCTCGCGGGGAACATATCAGGCAA
>JAPYWT010000009.1 GCA_028276215.1 Thermoflexus sp.
ATACCAAGACATCGTTCCGGCCCGAATCGCCTAATAAGCCCACTATATTAATAAGCCCACTATATTGTGGAAAGGTTCTCGGGCCAATCCCGATTTGCAGCGGGACGACGTCTTGTCGGATGACAGGTAATCGCTTCTCTCCCCCATGCCTTGAACACAGCCTATTTCCAATGAACTCTTATGTATGGAGCAAATTACCTGGGCAGTCAAGCCTCTGCTGGGATTGGAACGGCATTGAGTTTCTGCGCTAGAGAGCATCTGGCGGCTATCTGAGCAGGTTCTTGGCAAGGTAATACTATAGGAGTATTGCAATTGGTGGATTGAAAGTGGTAGAATATGTTTGCTAACGACAAATCTAATTTTTCAGGAGGTAAGACCCATGAAAAAATTAATAGTTGTACTGGGTGTGGTGGCCTTGCTTGGTGTGATTCCCGTAGCTGTTCTCGCTCAGAGAATCTCACCGGACCCACAGAATTCGCACATCTTAATTCAGAACCTCTCTACGCAGCAGGCCACAGTGGTAGTGGAGGTGTATAACGCGAACACAGGGAACCTCCAGGCCACCGATTCCTTCACAATTGCTGGCAGCGGCGCCACAACGGTTCACTCAACAGCGGGAACCAATGTCCCAGGGCATCGCTATCTGAATCTACCGGATGGATTCCAGGGGTCAATGGTGGTTTCCTCTGACCAGCCAGTGGTAGCGGTCAATGTAACTGTTGGCGGGAGCGATTTTACAAGCCACAGCGCCTATGAGAGCATCAGCCCTGATTATGCAGATACGCGAGTGTTTATACCGTCTGTTCACTGGCGTAATGCCCAGTGGGCCATGGTCGGTATCCAGAACACGGGCTCTGTGGCTGCAACTGCAAGGTATACTTACTTCCTGCAGAGCGGCGAAGTTATCAGCTCTGGCACTGTTGTTATCCAGCCGGGACGGAGCAATATCCGCGATGTAGCGACGGACATCAATATCAACGTACGTCCTACTGGAGTAGGTTCTATGCTGGTGACCGCAGACCAGCCCATAGGCGTTGCGGTGCTCGAAACTCTGCAAAAATATACAGAAGCTTATATTGGCTTCCCATCCTGGTATGGTGACACGACCATTTATCTCCCAAGTGTGCATCGCAGGCCCGATCATCTGCATGCTTCCCATATTCTTGTCCAAAATCTGGACCCCCTGGCTGCCTCATTGGTCATCACTTACTACCAGCAGAATGGAGCAGTTGCTAATGTCTTCACCTCCACTATTCCCCCCAACGGCTCTTTGACCTTCCATACGACGCCTGACTTGAGTAGTGATGGCAGGTCCTATGAACCCATTGCTCTCAATCAGGTGGGAAGCGCGGTCATCGTGTCGAATCGGCCTCTGGTGGCGGTGAACGTTGAGGTGCTGGGATCAGGCTCGACCGCTCAGCCTTATGCTTACAATGGATTCCGCAGTGATGCGGGTGGGACAACCCTGTTGTTCCCAAGCGTCCATGCCAATCCCGGCGGGCAATGGTCACATATCCTTGTCCAGAATCTGGATCCACAACACACCAATCGGGTACGATTGGAATATTACAAGCAGGACGGGAGCCTGGACACAGTATACACGACTACTCTTGCAGCTGCAGGTGCTCTTACGTTCCATACGACGGGTGACGTCAGCACCGATGGTAACCGCTATGCGCCAAGTTCCGGATTCGGCAATGTCGGGGCAGTCAAAGTGATCTCTCTGGACGGTCGGCCTCTTGTCGGTGTGAACGTGGAAACGCTGCGAGGCTTAGCAGCTGTCTACGCTGGTTTCAAGCCGTAAGGTTGCGAAGTTTATAACACAACGGCGGGCTGGGTCTTACCCAGCCCGCCGCTTTTTATAGCCGAGTGCAGGCCGAATTCCTCAAACCTCATTATGCGAGAAGATCCAAGATGCCACAAGGGTATTCACTACCGTGAGATACCGCTGAGAAAGTCTGGTAATGGAGGTCTACCCAATTCGCACGAATACCAGCATTTTCTGGTCGCGGGGATGCCCCCATTCACCGATATAGTCCACTTGCAATCCCGTCCCTTCACATATCCAACGGAACGTCTCAACGTCGTAGTGGTATGGGTCCTTGTCGAAATAAGAGGGAATCGGAGGACCATCGGTACATGGGTGCTCAATCGGAGCCAAGTTAAATTTCCCTTCAGGGTTTTCAAAGAATGTAGCGTATAAGCGCCCTCCGGGTACCAGAACTGTGCGTGCTTGCATGATGCAGCGGATGATCTGGTTTAGAGGAAGGTGGGTGAACAGTGAGTGGGCCAAAGCAAAGTCAAATTGCTGGTTCAGCGAGGGAAAGTCAAAGTTGTCCATGTGGAACAAACGAGGGTTTTTCTTCTCCAGGCCAAGTTGCTGGATTTCTCCCCTGCCTGCTTCCAAGAGTTGCTCATCCTTGTCGATCCCGAAATAGTGGCCTGGCTCAAGGTAGGCTATGAAATGGACGCCTCCTCTAAGGCTTCCACAGCCGATGTCGAGTAAATAGTGTTCGGGTTTGAGGCCCTCTTTCACAAGAAAGTCGAACTGCAGTTTCCCGATCTCTTCCCATAGCCCTCCGACGGCTTTTCTGTACCAGTAAGGGTCTCGCTCATCTGTGTGGGTGGATTGCGCTCTACCCTTTCCCAGACTTATAACTCGGCAAAGCAGTTGCTTCATGCTATTCCCCCTTTATGCTCACTGTACTGCTATCTTACTTATGCGCCTGCGTATACGCCCCTTGGCCAGCCAACCCAAGAGTGCTCCCGGTAATTTGTGTCTCCAGTTCTCTCCTAATAAAGCCCCTTTCTATGAGATAGTCTAATATGATACGGGCGTTCTCTTCAGGGGTGTAATTAACCGTATCCAGACGGATTTCCGGGTTCTCTGGCGGTTCATAAGGGTCATCTATACCGGTAAAGCCCCTGAGTTCGCCCCGACGTGCTTTCGCATAAAGCCCCTTCACATCCCTTTGCTCGCACACTTCCAGAGGGGTATCCACAAAGACCTCCACAAACCGGTCAGTCCCGACCATGTTCCGCACATCGTTGCGAGTGGCGCGGTAAGGACTAACTGCCGCACAGATGACCACACCACCGTGACGCACAATTTCCGAGGCAACAAACCCGATGCGCCGGATGTTGGTGTCCCGGTCCTCTTTACTGAATCCCAGCCCTTTGGATAAATGCGTGCGCACCACGTCACCGTCTAACAAGGTCACCTGGCGGCCATACTCCATCAGCATCTGGGTAAGAATCTCTGCCACGGTGGATTTCCCCGCGCAGGGCAGGCCAGTGAACCAGATGCAGATTCCCTGCTTGTGAATCGGCGGGTAACTCTCGGCCAGGATTTCGGCCACCTCCGACCGAGTGAACCACTCCGGCAGGCGGCGGCCATTGTTCAGATAGTTCTCCCGCACCTCTGTGCCAGAAAGCAACATATACCGCTTTCCCGGCGGCACCCGGGATAGTTCCTCATAGCGCTCCTCATCGGGCAGATAGACCATCGTATCAAAAGGAATAACCTCGACCCCGACCTCCTCGCTGTAACGAGTAGCAAGTTCCTGGGCATCATACGGACCGTAGAACGGCTTACCCCGAGAATCCACCCCGGGCCCGGCGTGGTCGCGCCCCACAATCATATGGGTGACCCCATAATTGCGCCGAATGATCATATGCCAGACTGCCTCACGAGGACCGGCCAACCGCATCGCCAGTGGCAACAAAGCCAAGAGGATCCGCTGTGGGTCATAATACCGCCCGGCCATCACCTTGTAAGTTCGGACCCTGGTATAATGGTCCACGTCGCCGGGTTTGGTCATCCCCACCACCGGGTGAAGCAACAGGATCCCGTTCACCGATTGGGCCGCGCGCTTCGTCATCTCCTCGTGGGCTCTATGAAGCGGATTGCGAGTCTGGAAAGCAACCACGTGAAGATATGGATTGCGGGCAACTTCGGGATTCCTGGTCCCCATCTCTTCTAACCGATGACGCACCTGGGCCGGAGTCAGGCGAAGGTCCTTGAAGTCATAATGAGAAGGCAACTGAATCACGCGCAGTGGTCCAGAAATGAAAAGGGGGCCCCAGGAGTGGAGTTCGGCCACCAGCGGGTGGCGGGTATCCAGGGTGCCGAAGACCTTCTGGGCCAATTCCCGTCGGTCCCACTCGTAAACTTCCTCAATGGTCATCACTGCCAGCGGTTCGTTCTTGGCGTTGCGCAAAGCGATATCCTGCCCAGCCCGGATGTGCGGCCCGGGCTCCACCGGCAACGTGACCGGTATCGGGAAGACGTACCCATTGCTCAGGCGCATTTCTTCCAGCACTTGCTGGTAATCTGCCTGGCCCATAAAGCGATCCAGCGGCGAGAAAGCCCCAGTTGCTAACAGTTCCAGATCACATACCGCCCGATCGGAAAGCAGTACAGAGGGCAAATGATTGGCGTAAGCCTTTACCTCACTGACATCCTCTGGCGGCACCATCAGGTCCACCAGTTTGCCTCCATAAGGAGGGATCAGGAGCGATGACATTTTCACTTCACCTCGTTTAAATGTTGTGATGTGATAGATAGACATTGAAGATGTGTTTGGAGGTGGCTATACCAGAGAGAGATAGATTGTCCGAATGCTCAGGGTAATGATGAGAACTCCCACCAGAGCCATCAGCAAACGGGTGGGCAGTTTCTTGCAGGCATATGCTGCCAACGGGGCTGCGATCACTCCCCCAATGAGCAATCCAACAATAATTTGCCAGTGCTGGGAAATCAAGGCCGGTATACTGATGATAAAGGCGGCCGCTTCGGCAAATGTGACAAAGAACTCAGTTGCATTGACCGATCCAATGCTTTGTTTGGGATTGTGCCCCTGGGCAACCAATGTGGTGGTGACAATGGGCCCCCACCCTCCTCCACCAATAGCATCAAAGAACCCACCGATAGCGCCGAGAGGAATGAGGAAGCGCGGCTGTTTATATTCATGCACCTTCCGGACCGCCCTCCAGAGAATCAGGCAACCCATAACCAGCAGGTAAGCTGAAACAAATGGCTTGATAATACTCCCCTCTTTATCCAATGTGAGCACATAGGCCCCCAAAATCCCGCCCAGGACACCAGGAATGAGCAGTCTCAGGAACAGTTTCCGGTCCACATTTCCCAGCGAAAAGTGGGAGAGTCCAGATACAAGAGTCGTGAAGACCTCAGCGCTGTGCACGCTGGCGCTGGCGATTGCAGGCGGGATCCCGATACTGAGCAGAAAGGTATTGGAACTCACACCATATGCCATCCCCAGCGCTCCGTCTATCATCTGAGCAATGAAGCCAACTGCAATAAAAACGAGAATGCCTTCTCCCATAAGTGACCCCTTCTGATTTTGTAGTTAATCTGATGAGCAGGTTTTTTGAGTTGTGCAAAAGCCGAGGCCGGTGTAATCTTCTCAAGGAAGACTTAAGGTTCGGGAGGTGCCCCAATGGAAGATCTGCCTATATTTCTGGTCTCGTCTTTTGCTTCGCGGGTGGCTGGCTAAAAGAAAAAACGGCTGCGTCAAAAAGGGGCCCAGCCTACTACTCTGTCAATTATGAAACTTATATTTGCGATGGGGTTGAATACCCCCAAATATGGGCAAATGAGGTCATTATAGGCCCACATATCCAGCCAGCAGGGTATTTCTCAAATCCGACCAAACTGAAAAATCAGCCTTGACAGAGTACTACCTCAGGCAACAGCGAGATCCTCACAATGATAGAAGCGTGGGTGCTTTCCCAGGATTTGACACCGACATGAAGATTTTCTGTTACATCCGCTGACATTTGGGGGACTGGTTCCACGTCCTGCGCTGGATCCACCAGACCCACCTTTGTCCGTCAGGCCGCCGAACCGTTCTGGGTCAAGACGACTATCCGGGAAGCATTGCTTGGGGAATCGGAACCGCCTGACCGGGCTGGAATTGCCCACCATGCCAGGTGTGTGGTATCCGGATAAGCCCTCCTCCTTCTTTCCGGCAACTTTCCACAGTGAAGTGAGCAATGTTGGGACAAACGTCAAAGGGAAAGCGGGAAAAGAGGCTGGGTAATACAGCCACACGGAAAGCATATTCCCCGCTCAGTAGAGGGAGGTTTTCATATCTTACAGTTATGGCCCCAGGCCCATCCAGTCTCTCTGGCTTCCAGCCCCCCCATTCCGAGTTTGTACCCGAAACCAGTACCGGCTCCTTATTCCAGGCCGTATAGGCCCAGATTTGCACCTGAAAAACAAAGGATTCTATCGGCTTATGCGCTATATACCTGATCCTGAGAATCAGTGTGTCGCCGCTTCGGAAGACTTGCTTAGGAGCTCCCTCTTCGTCTAATGTCTCAGCACCCAGGATTTCCACAACGGGGTGCTCTTCTCCTATCGCTTCCCCCTCTACAGTAGTACGTCGTTCCAGGGCCTGCTGCTGCCTGATCTTTTGAAGATAGTACCAGATGGCCTCACCAGGCTCTCCTTCATAGGCAATGCTACCCTCCATCAGCACAAGCACGCGATCACAGAGGTGCTCAATGCTTTCCAGTTCATGAGATACGATAATGATCGTATGCCCGGCGCGGCGGAGATCAGCCAGTCGTGACAAGGACTTCTCCCGGAATGCTGCGTCCCCTACAGCAAGAACCTCATCAATAAGGATGATGGGGGCGCTAAGAGAGACTGCTGCTGCCATCGCCAGCCGCGCTCGCATGCCGGAGGAATAGGATCGGACAGGCATACGGATAAAATCGCCGAGGTCTGCAAACTCAATCGCGGATTGCACGCATTCGTGAGTCTGTCTCCTGTTCAGTCCGAAGAGTGCACTGTACATCCGAATGTTCTCCTCGCCTGTAAGGTCTGAACGAAAACCCGCTCCCAACTCGAGCAATGCAAGAGATTGGCCCCGCAAAATGACCGAGCCTTGGCTTGGCTTGAGCACACCAGCCAGAATTTTGAGAAGCGTGCTCTTGCCAGAGCCATTGGGGCCAATAATGCCCAAAGTCTCTCCCTTACCCACATTAAAAGAGATGTTGCGCAGAGCCCAAACTCTTGCTCCTCCAGGCCCGCGCTCTTTTCGCCAGCCCATCAGGGTTTCTCGCAAGGTACGCCCCTGACGGTTAATGAACCATTTTGATACGTCAATAACCTGGATTATAGGCTCTATCACTGCGGCTGTCTCCCACCGGTTTGGCGATTTCTCGGAATCGCGTACAGTTTACCTCTCATGTCGTCAAATAAAAGCAGATAGTCCTCAGCCCAGGCAATACCGTTAAAACTCATTTGATTGACCAATACCCCCAGGTCATCCTGCCGTTCATGCCTTCCCGTAGTTGGTTCAAAGGCCCAGATATTTCCCTCCGAAGTTTCTACATACCATATTTGTTGCCCATCCGAGGCTACTCCCGTTGTCCATCTTCCCTGTAGAGGGTACGCCGCCAGTAGCTCTCCCTGCTCATTTCGCTGCTCCAACCGGTTGCCTTCAACTGTGGCGATCCATAGAGCAGCACCATCCCAGTCTATGCCTTGCGGGGTATTCGTGAATGGGAACTCGCTTACGATTGTACCTGTCCGCTGATCCAACGCGTAGAACCGCCTGTGAGCCACATCAGCGATCCATACCTTGCTGTCAACCACGGCTATCCCCATCACGTTGCAGGGCAGGTTATCAACCTGGGGAAAAGGCAGCGCACGCACAATTTCTCCCGCTTGGTCTAAGGAAACAAGCCTTTGTGTGATGTTGTCAACCAGCCAGATGTGCCTACCATCCCAGTCAATATCTGTCCAAGCCAGTGGCTCGTAAATCTGGAGATCTATGTAATAGACGGCAAGGCTCCCAATTGTCAGTGGCGTCCATCCTTCGGGTTTCAAAGGCCCCTTCCGAAGCGATGGTGTTGCTACGGGTGAAATTGGGGAGCCGTGCGAGCCAATCCCAGGCTGAGGCTGGCAGGATGCTACAGCCATCATCAGCACACTTATCAATACCCAACAGAATTCCAGGCGTCTCACAGACTCACCTCCTGCTTTTACCGATGAGAGGATTGGGATTTCACAAGGCTGGCATATATCTTATGTAAATGCCTAAACACACGAACGGGCCATAAGCCTTCCACGCGTCTTTGATAGGCCATCAACTCTCCGACAGATTTGTTAAGGCTTGCTATTTGAACCTGTATCTGCTCCAAGTAGCGTTGACGTTTTTCCAGTACGGTACACAGGTCTTGGACTTCCATCAACCATAGCCGGGACGGTTGGAGAGGCCTTTTTTCCAAGGAGCATACTGCAATGAGAAACTCAGCCTCGGAAAGGGGCTTATTACCTATCAGGTCCAAACGAACACTTATATTGTTTAAAACATCATCATCCCAGATAAGAGAACCCACCGCGTGCGACTGACCATATATTTGTATATAAGGGAAGGAAGAGAGCAATGCCTTAAACTCAGGAAGTGAGAATTCCTGAATGTGATAGGGATTCCACGGCTCCTTGTGTCCCTCCGAATAGACGTCACGGTTCGGCGTTGACACGACAAACACCCCGTCCGGCTTCAACAGCCGCCGGACCTTCTCCACTGCCTGCTGGGCATCTTTCAGATGCTCGATTACCTCGAGGGCAACAATCATGTCAAAAGAAGCCCAAGCAAAGGGGAAAGCGAGCGCGTCTCCGACAATGTAGCGCAAGTTGGTAGCCTGATAGCGACTTTTGGCGAATGCGATCGCGTCTTGGGCGATGTCCATACCAATAATAAAGGAAGCTGGATCGGAGGTCGCCAGCAAATAGGCGCCGTATCCCGCGCCACACCCCATGTCCAGCACTCGGCCCCCATGCATATTCGCCACCGCGAAGCTGTACCGAGTCCAGTGAAATTGAAAGAGGGCCTCTGTTTCGGGAATACCGGGAACCACGCGTTCGCCCGTCCACGGCAACTGCACGTCTCGCTGTGATGCATCTTTCATTTGATCCTCAGAACCCTTTTCACCCATCGCATCAGCCTCACAGGCCAGAGAGATCGCCACCATTTCAACTGTCTGCGCTGTTCTGCAATGAGATGGCTTTGCCGTTCCCGGATCGCTTGCAGGAGATATACTTGAGAGGCCAGCCGATGCAGTGTTGGTGCTTTGGACACCATCCTTCTCTCAACATACTGCACTTCAGGGCTACCCGGCTCCAGTGCTTCTGTCAATACACGCCCTTCCATGTAAACTGGAATAGGAAGGCCCATCAGATACAACACTGTAGGGGCGACATCCAAGACAGAAGCATTTGGCAGATATTGCCCCTCCGCAATACCTTCGCCAATCATAAAGATGATTCCCTCCATTCGGTGGTTGCCAGAATGCTTAATAGCAATATGCTGGTAAGCCATAGGCTCACTGAACAGAACTCCACGCGGCACATCGAAGGTATCTCTGCTCATAAGAGCGTAGTTCTGCATGACCACCAGGAGGTCTGGGCCCAGTTCAACGTAGGGACCGCTGTACAGCTCTTGCAGTTCATACAGGCCGTCCACCAGAGGGCCGTCCCCTTCTGGCAGCTGTAGCTGCTCCAGTTCCTTCTTGAGGCGTGTTAATATCTGCCGTTGTTCTCGTCCCGGCTTTACTACACCTAAAGGCTCCCGTCCTTGTAGGTTGAGATACAGGCTTCCGAAGTAACCAAACGAGTAAGCAATGGTCCGCTCCCAGTCAATCCTCTCGAAGAGCGAAACCCCTTCCCAGGCTCCCCCCCGATCTCTCAGTTTCAGATACCCCTGATCGGCGAGCCATTGATTCAGATACACATCCTTGTATAACGGGCCAAAGCCATGATCGGATACGACGATCAGGACAGCACCCTGTTTGCCAACGTATTCCTCCAGAAGAAAACCCAGAAAGTCGTCAATATCTTCGTAGCATTTTCTCACACTTTCTCTAAAAACAGCCGCTCTAGGGGAATGGTATGCCTCTTGTTCCGGATCCAAATACTTCCAGAACGCATGTTGTATCCGGTCTGTCGTCGTGAACACCCCCAGGCAGGCATCAGGCTGGTACCGCTGCAAAAGGCTCTCAAACGCTTGGCGATGAATTCTTTGCAGGTGCAGGATTTCTTCTACATACTCCTCCTCGGTTGATGCCCCCTGACCCACATCAATAAGATAGCCCCCGGTCCTTCGGTCGAGCCAGGTCGTAAGAAAACTGGGGTAGGTAAAGCACAGCTTCTGGTCAGGGGTATCCATTCCAGAAACCCAGAACCCCCGAACCCGCTCTGGCGGAAAGGTCATCGGGACGTTCCAAACACCAACTGAATAACCGGCTTCAACAAGGAGATGCCAGATCGTCTCACCGTCCCTATCCTTTCCTTTGAGGACCTTTACATCAAAACTGCCGCAGACCCGACGCCTGAAGTCAAAGAGACCATGCATCCCCGGGCCTAAACCAGTAATAATGCTGGTCCATGCGGCCGGAGTAATCGGGTGATGTGTAGAAAGCAGGGTACCACTCACCCCTCGCTGCCGGATCTCCCGAAGGTGCGGCAGCAGGCCCTGCTCAAACATCTCGTTAAGCAGATTCGGCGAAGCCCCATCTATCCCCACAACGATGACTTTCTTCGCCATTTCATTTTTCCCTCTCGAGCACTTTCTCTACTCAGTCAATGTATCCCAATCCACGAAGTCGTTCTTCAACCAGTCTCATTTCATCATCTGAATCTCTCTTCGGGATCTCCCTTCGCCCTGACTGACGGACCACTCCCTCCTCAATCATCACTGGATGCAACGCTAACCATTCCACATCAAAGATATGGGTCATTACGTGCCCCTCCATATAAGTTGGCACTTCTTCACCAAGCAAATGCAGAAAAGTGGCGGAAAGGTCAGTTATACGAGCAGAGGTGATTTCGAAGCCTTTCCGTATCCCCGATCCGACTGCCAGGAAGATACCATATTGCCGGCTGCTACCAGTGATAATTGGAGACCCTCTGGCATACACAGGTTTACACCCTGGTATCTCCAACCCGTTCAACATCCGTTCACCACGCCAGCGGATCAACACGTCTGGCGCCCGATATACAAACGGCCCATCGTAGACATCTCTGCCCAGCACTACGTGTGACACTACGGATTCTTTTGTCACTGGATCAACGGTTTGCTTCAGGAGATCGACGATCGTCTCACACAGGTCCTCGTAGTGCGACTCAGGCACAATGCCCCCCGGCTCTCGGCCCTCTAAGTTTATATAAATCTCATCAGTGCCAACAGAATACGCCTTTGTTCTTGACCAGTCCAAATCTTTCAGCACTGCCTCTGACTTCAACATAGGCCGCCACCCGCCAAAGTTTGTTCCAGCCGTTCTGCCGCCAATCAATCTGCACCAGAGATCTCCGCGCTGAACCCGGGTACGCAGCAGTCCCACGTTTTCGAGCCAGCCAGGCAGGCACTCAGCCCCTCGTTGATTGACTCCATAACCACGACTCGAGATGACGGCCACAGTCTCAGGCGATGTCATCTCGATCACCTCGCTCAACACCGTATCCAGTCGACAGTACACCTTCTTGATAAGAGGAACCAGTTCACTGTTTTCAGGCAACTTGATCCCGCATGCTTTCGGATCGAAGAATCTCCAGAAGAAGCGCTGCGCTATCTCTGCCGCTGTGAATACAATTACAAGGAAATCCGGGGAGTTCTTTTTCAGAAAACGCATAACAAGCTCGCGCTGCGCTTCAAGGGACTCCGTAACGGCCCGCGCGGCCCGGTCCCACTGCCCACGGGAGACCATGCGGCTCACTTCCATTTCCAGGCGGTAGAAGAAGCCCTGATCCCAACAGCCAGAAATATTTACCTCTTCAGCAGTGACGCCTCCAAGATCAGCCAGAGGCACATTGATCAATCCCACACTGTACCCGAGGTTGACCAACCTATCCCAGAAAGCTTCACCATGCCAATCATTGACATCCGCGGTGTCTCCATAAAGCGATCTTAGAGTAAGGTCTCTGAGAGAGAAGACGCCATGCCTACCCGGTTCAAGACCGAAAGCAAACGAGACCCAGGCAGAGACAAGGTCCAAATTAGGCACCGACTCCAGTTTGCCTCTCGTTCCCCTTTCAATGAATTGCTTCAGTGTTGGGAGGGCTCCCTCCTGAGCCCAGCGGAAAGTCAATTCCGGAGAGAGACCCTCAAGACCAACCACCAGTGTCTTCATCATCACCTATACTCCGATTTCCCCTACAATTCTTCTGCAAACCGATCGCTATAATGTAAGAAAAACAGATAACCTGCGACAAGGACAATGCTAATGGTAACCCCTGTGCGAAGGAGGAAAGCCAGGTCGGTGAGACGACCCCAATAAAGAAGGTCACGATACGCTGCCACAAGCGATGCCATGGGGTTCAGAATCTGCGCCCAACGCCATATATCAATTTGCAAACCCAGTAGCGTGAACTGGCGAGGAAGGGTATCCAGCGGATACCAGATTGGTGTGAGGAAAAACCATGCCTGCAGGATCACTTGCAACACCTCCTGAACATCCCTGTAGAAAACATTGGCAGTGGCAAGGAAGAAGCTCAACCCAATAGTGAACAGTACCTCCAGCAAGATGATTAGTGGGATAAAGAGAACCCATCCTGTGATATGCATGCCCAGGGCAAGGGCCAGGAGGAAGTACACAAGCAACCCGCTGAGCAGACTGGGAATAAGGCTGACCACCACTCCCACGGGCAACATCTCCCTCGGGAGCGGTACCTTCTGCACCAGGTCCCGCTCCGAGATGATGCTCGCCGTTGCAGCAGAGAGAGCGCCAGAGAAATAGTTCCAGGGAACCAGGCCGGCCAGCAGGAAGGCCGGGTAGTTGGCTATCTGGTGCGAGGGGAAGACGAGGAGCCATACTACACTGAAGACAACCGTCATCAAAAGCGGCGTCAACACAGACCACAGAGCACCGAGAGCCGCTCCGGCATAGTGCATCCGGATTCGCCGATAGATAAACATCCACAGAAAATAGCGGTAGCGGGCAAGCCATCTCATCCGCGCCCACAATTGGCGGATACCACTCCTTTCATGCTCTATACCCATAGTCTTTGCTCCATCTATCATATCCCATTCCTCTGCGGGATAAGGGTGGACGATTCCCACGATCCCTCCCTGCGCTCGCTCAATTCCCATAAGGGTGGACCAGTTCTTCTGCACTGCGACCACTGCTCCGCCGTCCAACATGCATGGCTCCGGCACACTGACGGAGGATAATGTCAAGTCCTATGACACATTGCACCCAAAGGAAGATGTCGTTTATTTGAACATAACGTGCATTGGGGGTGAGCATTGAGGATATAAAGGCACAGTTTGCTAAGAAAACTGAGATTGGTGAGCATAGAAGGCCAGATGCCCAACCCCGATGATACCGAAGGCAAAGTATCGCAGAGATGATCGCAGAGCCCAGCAACATGGGGTAGATTTGATGATAGTAGGCAGCTAAGGGGAGGACAACATGCTCAAAGAATAGAGAGGGATTCCGATCATCGTAGATGAACTGCTGGCTGATTCTGTTTAGGATCGCCCTCACATCGGCAGTGGAAGAGGGGCCAAAAGCAGCGAGGTTTACACGAAGCGGGTAGACCCTAGGGGTGTTGGCAATTTTAGACAATGTAATTGCCTGATAGAAAGTCCTAGCTATAGAAGCAAAATAGGCCCGAGGATTAGACCTAACAGATTCGTCGGCAATAGCATTCAGTATGTCATTGGTAGCCGCAACGGAACCTTCAAATTCTGTGTAGTATTGCGTGACCCTAAAGAAAACGCTACGTCTCAGGTGCCATCCAACGTAATCCTTTGTATTGAGCTTCAGTGTAAAATGGTCATAATAATAGGGACGCATAGCAGGTACATTGGGGTTAAAAATTCCTTGTTCCATAAGGCCAACAACTCTTTGCACTCCAGACATATCTGATATGCCAAAGAATCCCCGCGCTTGATAGTTCCGATACGACCATAAAAGCAGTACAGTCCCAAGAATCAAGATGAGCATAAGTAACTCAGAGAGAAGTCGGGTTCTCACCGCTTTATATCGAATCCCCCCCACCAGGTAGAGAAAGAACGGAGCAGCAAGGCTGATTCCTGAGATTCGTATAACCATGGTACTTGATAGCAGAACTGCATAGGCCGCTAACCAGACCCGTGACCATCTTGATCTTGTCCTAACCAACATCAGAAAAGATGCGAAAGTCAGCATACTGAATGAGGCAAACAGGCTCTCGGAAAGCACTGTGCGACAATAATGCATTTGGAAAGGGCTTAAACCAGCAAGTACCAAAAACGCCGCAGATGCGTAAAGGGGTACATATAGCAGTAAGACGATGCTTAGGAGAAGAACAGCGACACAGAACAGAACATGTTGAGCAAGACCCACCGCTGATATGCTGTAACCGAAGAATTTGATCACAGCGGCCAGGAACAGTGGATAGCCTGGCGTGCGGTTCAGCTCGTATTCATACCCACCGGTATCAAATGTGCTTCTCTCAGCTAGTGCAACCGCTTTCACTAGGTAACTTTGAGTGTCATTATCCCAATCCCCCAACACTGGCAGGCTAATGCTGTAAAAGATGTGCACGCAGAGTACCAATAGGAAGATCAAAGAGAGAACAAGCAACGGCCGACAGGACCATTGTTGGTTCACCCCCCGCCGCTCAGGTTCCGGTGTTATAGCAGGGGCCATTCCATCGCCGATGTTGCCAGGAAGTGTTACAAGACATGGGATAATTATGAGGGCACTTATCAGAAGGATCACTGCTGTCAGACCAAGCCACCCCAAAACCCACTGAACGACGGGGACTCTATCGCTATTGATGGGGAGAAAGCTCGGCAACTTGATTTCAACTGGGTCAGCACCGGTACGCAATTGCCAGCCAGCGGCCGACCTTGCCACCACTGTCAAGCCATGCATTTGTTCCCTTTGTTCAAAAAGTACTTGTCCTTCCCACTCCTGCGGCGGCTCAGAGTTAATGCTTAGATGCCTAAATGTGCCTTCCGTGATATTTTGAAGCTGTAACCAGAGGTCTGGTATTCTCTGTGGGGGCAACTCTCCAATCCACCGTTGGGCATTACCTGCGGGTAGTTGGACCTCCAGTGTATCCTCGGTGGCTGAGTACAGGTCCAAATACTGTTCCCGTCCATCCCATCGGATCAGGGCCTGTCCAGCCCGATCATATTTCATAAAGACGACCTTTAACTCTCTATCTACTGTCCCTTGCCATACCAGCGTTGCCGGTTGCTCCGCATAGGAGATAAACCCACGATCGTGGATTTCCCATCCTTGAGCCGAAGCGCTTACAAAAAGCCAGGGAGGTATCCAGTTACCATTACCATCCAAGACTCTTTGGATTTGAACCTCGGAGCCTTGCGACCGCTTATCCTTTTGCCCCGTTGCTATAATCTCAAGTTGATGAATCGGTGCAAGTGCAATTGCTTCGTCAAGTGCCTTGCCCCAGCGCAGCTCTATGTGTCCCGTACTGGGCGCTTGCATATCAAGTATCACCGGCACCGTTTGAACATAGAGTCCTGGGACGATATACCAGGTAAGCGGAATTGCCACGATACCTGATAATAGCGCAAAAACAAGGCTTCGCTTCCTTCCAAATACCCATCTCGTGGACATTCTCTTTATGGCTCTCCTTTCGTGGAAACATTTGTTCTGCTATATAGGGAAGCAGGGCATACTTGCCCCCATATTTAGCAGCGTGATGCGAGCAATACGGCTTTGGTGCATAAATCGCCTTTTTGCAAATGTTACCTATCTGGACTTTGGACAAAAATCCCCCTGCCCCGGTGATTAGCCGGGCTCAATGCCGCACCTTTAAAATATCTCAATCGGGCCGGGAGGCCGCTCCGGAGCCCTGAAAAGCCCCTTTGCGGACGATTCTT
>JAPYWT010000411.1 GCA_028276215.1 Thermoflexus sp.
GCCGTAGTACCCGCAGGGGCAGGGGTTCATCGCCGCGATGAGCATAAAGCGACTGGGAAAGACCAGCGTCCCCGTGGAGCGGGCGATGGAGACGATGCCATCCTCCATTGGCTGGCGGAGTGCCTCCAGCGTGTGCGGGTTGAACTCCGGCAGTTCGTCCAGGAAAAGGACGCCCCGGTGGGCCAGGGAGATTTCGCCCGGGCGAGGCCAGTGGCCGCCCCCGACCAGTCCCGGATAACTGATGGTGTGGTGAGGAGCCCGGAAGGGGCGGTGACGGACCAGCGGCGTATCCGGCGGCAGGAGCCCCGCCACGCTGTAGATTTTGGTCACTTCCAGCGCCTCCTCCAGCGTCATCGTCGGCAGGATGGACGGGACGGAGCGGGCCAGCAGGGTCTTCCCCGCGCCGGGCGGCCCGACCATCAGGACGTTGTGGCCGCCCGCCGCGGCCACTTCCAGCGCCCGCTTGACGTGCTCCTGGCCCCGGATGTCGGCGAAATCCGCCGCGTAGGCCGGCGGGGGCACGGACATCGGGTCTTCGGCGGGGCGGTAGGGCGGAATGCGCACCAGCCCCTGGAGGTGGGCTGCCAGTTGGGCCAGATTCTCCACCGGATAGACCTCCAGCCCGTCCACCAGCGCGGCCTCCGGCGCGTCCACCGCCGGGACGAAGAGCCGCTGCAGCCCCTCCTGGCGGGCCAGTGCGGCGATAGGGAGGACGCCGGGGATATGGCGGACGGAGCCGTCCAGCGAGAGTTCGCCAATGAACAGAGCGCCCTCCACTTCCTGGGGCCAGACCTGCTCCGAGGCGACCAGGATGCCCACCGCGATGGGCAGATCGTAGATGGGGCCCTCTTTGCGGATGTCGGCGGGGGCCAGGTTGATGGTCAGTCGCGTGTTGGGGAAGCGCAGGCCGGTATTGCGGAGGGCCGTCCGCACCCGCTCTATGGACTCTTTGACGGCCGTATCCGGCAGCCCGACAATGGTGAGGGAGGGCATGCCGTGGGCGACATCCACTTCCACCTGGACCAGAATCCCTTCCAGGCCGATGAGGGCGCAACTGGTGACCTTCGCCAGCATGCTCTTCTCCCTCCCTTTTTGCTGGATACAGGATAAGTTTACCACATGCAAGAGGATGGGGCAAGTGGAGCAAACTCGCGGGTATGTCCCGGTTTTGTCGGGCTGGGCCGCTGGCCTTTTCGCCTGGCGTAAACGGCCAGGCTCAGGCAAGGATGAGGCGCTAAAGCGCCCCTCTTCACCTGGGCAACCCGTGTTCCGTTTGCAGGACAACTGCTTGCAGTTGTCCTACAACAGGGAGAGGGCGCTTCCAGCGCCCTTCGCAACCTCAGCCAGGCCGTTTACGGCCTGGCCCACCGGGCTCCCGACGATTTTGGGACACACCCAAACTCGCGCCCTCACCCCGGCGGCGGAAGGGATTGCAATGCTCCGTTGTTCATGGTACACTTGGAGAGCACGTCTGAAAATTCGTTCGTAGTGAGAAAGGGTTTGGGGGCGGCGGCTTCGCCGCGCCCCCAACCCCCCATCACTCCCCTCCCCTTCTCGGCCGAAGGCCAGAAGTAGGGAGGGGTTGTGGGAAGGGGTGAGGCAGACAGTTACAAGTCAGGAGTCTTCTTGCCGTGAATTCCCGCGAGCGTGTGCGTGCTGCGCTTTCCCATCGCGAGCCGGACCGGGTGCCCATAGACCTGGGCGGGACACCCGTCACCGGCATCAGCGCCGTTGCCTACGCGCGCCTGAAGCAGTCCCTGGGGCTGGACGGGGAGCCCGTGCGTGTGGCCGATATTCTCCTCCAACTGGCCGAGGTGGAGGAACCGGTCCGCCGCCGCTTCGGGGTGGACGTGATAGGCCTGCCTGTCCTGGAGCCCATACCCGGCGTCCGCAACACCCGCTGGAAGCCCTGGCGCCTCCCCGACGGCTCCCCTGCCCTCATCTCCGCCGACTTTGAGCCTGAAGTCACTCCTCGGGGTGACCTCCTCATCCGCGCCGCCGACGGCTCCATCTCCCACTGGATGGCCGCCGGGACGTACCACTTCGTGCCCCGCGACGCCCCGCTGGCGAATGCCACTCTGGCCGACCTGGAACGCTGGGAGCCGCCCCGTCTCTCCGAAGAGGAACTGGACTTCCTGCATCGGGCCGCCCGTCGCCTTTATGAGGAGACGGAGTACGCCATCGTCGGCTGGTTCGGAGGAAGCCTCTTTGAGGCGGCCCAGTTTGCCCGGGGGTGGGTCCAGTGGCTGATAGACCTGAAGCGGAACCCCGATTTCGCCGCCGCGCTGGTGGCGAAACTGGCCCGGGCCGCGCGGGAGAACCTGGAGCGATACCTGGAGGCAGTGGGGGAGTATGTGGACGTGGTGGGCTTTGGGGACGACTTCGGGACCCAGCAGGGGCTCCAGATTGCGCCTGAGGTCTATCGCCGGATGTTTCAGCCCTACCATCGGGAATTGTACGGCCTGGTTCACGCCCGCACGCGCGCCCGCGTCTTCCTCCATAGTTGCGGCTCGGTCTACGACCTGATCCCCGACCTGATAGAGGCCGGGGTGGACATCCTCAACCCGGTGCAGACCTCGGCGGCGAAGATGGAGCCGGAGAGGCTCAAGCGGGAATTCGGCGACCGGCTGGTCTTCTGGGGTGGCGGGTGCGATGTGCAGGGGTTGCTCCCCTGGGCCAGCCCGGAGGAGGTAGCGGCCGACGTTCACCGTCGCCTCTCCGTCTTCATGCCGGGCGGCGGCTACGTCTTTGCCCCCATCCACGACCTCCAGCACGACATCCCCCCCGCCAACATCGTCGCCATGTACGACGCCGCGCTCGGTTATGGGACACGGATGAACACGGGTCGGACGGATAGACACGGATAGAACCCGTGAAAACCCGTGCCATCCGTGCCTATCCGTGTACCCCATTAGGACACGGATGAACACGGGTTGGACGGATAGACACGGATAGAACCCGTGAAAACCTGTACCATCCGTGCCCATCCGTGTCCCGCTGTCATCCGTGGTCTGTCGTCCGTGGTCTGTCGTCTGTCGTCCCATTTCCCATTTTTCCGGAGCGCGGTATAATTGAATTGGAGGGAGGCACCATCCCGGCACACTCCGCCTCCAGATTCTAAAGGCCTTTTGTTTTAGAGGGAGAACGATGATTAGAGTTA
>JAPYWT010000028.1 GCA_028276215.1 Thermoflexus sp.
TTGCGGCAGCCAAAGGCCGCCGCAAAACCCGCTCTTCACCGCCTCTGGGCGTTTGCGGCGCGGCTTTGCTGTGCCGCAAACTGCCCCCTACACGAACTCCACCGTCAGGAAGTGGGTGGAGCAGGAGATGCAGGGGTCGTAGGCCCGCACCAGCATCTCCAGGAGCAGCCGCACCTCCTCCTGCGGTCGGTCCATGATCTGCGGGACCAGCGCGCGGATGTCGGCGTTCAGATTGGCCATGTTCTGGTTGGTCGGGATGATGCAGTTGGCCTCCACGCAGATGCCCCGCTCATCGTAAACGTAGTGGTGGAAGAGGATGCCGCGCGGGACCTCGCAGGAACCGACCCCCTCCCCGGCCCGCACTGTCACCGGCGTCGGCTTCTCCTCCCGCACCCCACGGGTCAGCAACTCGTCTATGATGCGGATGGAGTCCTCCACGCAGTGGACCATCTCCACGACCTGCGCGGCGGTGTTCAGGAACGGGTTGGTGACGATGGGCTTCATCCCGAACTTCGCCGCCGCCTCTTTGGCCCGCGGGTGGAGTTGCTCGTAGTTGTTGTTGAACCGGGCCAGCGCGCCCACCATGTAGGACTCCCGGTTGTGCTTCGTCCACTTGGCTGTGGAGAAGGGGACACAGTATTCGTTGGTGACCTTCCTGTAGTCCTCAATGGGGTACTGGAAGCCGTCGGAAGTGACGACGACGCCGTCTATAAAGGCGTACTCGTCCTCTTTGCGCAGGCTGACGTACTCCGTCTCCCGCTCAAACTGGGGCCAGGGGAGCGAGGCGAAGAGGTCCACCGTCGCGTCCATATCGGCGCGGGCGGCGACCAGCCGCTCCCGCATCTCCCGCAGTTCCCGCTCCTTCGGGGTGTGGGTGAAGCCGCCGACAACCAGCGCGCAGGGGTGCGTATGGCGCCCGCTGATCATCGCGCAGAGGTCCCCGGCCAGTTTCTTCAGCCGTAGCGCCCGCTCCACCACCTCCCGGTGCGTCTCCACCAGCGGGATGACGCTGGGAACGCCAAAGAAGTCCGGCGCGACCAGATAGTAGGTGTGCAGGATGTGGCTATCCAGAATCTCGCCGTGGAAGTTCAGTTTGCGCAGGAGCCAGGCCTGTTCCGAGAGTTCCACGCCCAGAGCCTTCTCCGTAGCGCGGGTGCTGGTCGTGGAATGGCCCACGGAGCAGATGCCGCAGATGCGGGATGTGATGTGGTTGATCTCGTGGTAGGGGCGGCCGCGCACAAAGGCCTCAAAGAAGCGGGGCGCCTCCACCACCTCAAAGCGACACTCCTTCACCTCGCCGTTCTTGACGTCCACGACGATGTTGCCATGGCCTTCCACGCGGGTGACATAGTGAACGTTGACGTTCAAAGTGGTCATCGTACCTTCTCCTCAGAGTGAGTCTTCCTGCGGACGAGCCACCGTTGCCCACTGGCAACCGAACTCATCCCAGGCAAGGATAAAATCGTCTTCCGGTACCGGGATTGGCGCTTCCTGGAAAGATGGGTCGTTCAGATACAGGACTCCCGCCTCTACACCGGAGACCACCACCGCATGAGGGACATCTTCCTCCCAGTATGGCAATTCCCCGGTACGAACAAAGGCAATCACGACGGAACCCCTCTGCACCTCCCGCTCCAGGTCTTCCAGGACGCCATCTTGTTGGTAACGAACGGAAACGCCGTATTTGGAGAGTCGGAGGACATTGCGAGCGGGTGCCCCTGCTCTGGGCACGTATCCGAGCAGTTGGGCCAGTTCCTCCGGGGAAGCCCGGACGCCAAAAAACGCCAGTGCCATCTGGCAACAGGCAATCAGGCACCCGCCAGGGAACGGCTCAACGTGGTGCGGTATTGCCAGCAAGGGCCTTTACCCGAGCAAGGATCTCTTCGGGCGTCCGATCGTTGACCAGGAGTTCCCCACTTCGGGCATCCACGTCCACAAAGCCCACTTCGCCCCAAACGCCCAGAGTGACCTGAACGGGAACGCGCCAGACCGGACGTTCCCCCGCGATGTAGCGGGGCTCACCTCCCATCAGCAGATGTCCCACGTGTCCCACCAGCCAGGCACTGACCCGCCGACGGGCTTCTCGGGCCCCGATGGCGGTTCCGGCTGCCAAGGACTCCACGAATTCCAGGACCATCCGCCGCTCCCGAAGCGGAAGTCCCTCCATCAGGGCAACCACTTGCTGAATGTCCTCCCTTACCATCCCCAGTTCACCATTCAGCCTGCAAGGCAGGCCTGGCGGCCTGCGCTACAGGCATACGCTGAATGTCCTCCCTTACCATCCCCAGTTCACCATTCACCAATTCACCAATCTACCACTCACCAATTTACCAGTCTACCATTCACCGGTTTACCACTTCCCCGTCCCCACTTCCCGATACGCGTTGAACATCGTGAAGTAGTGCATGATGTCATCCACCGTCAGGCCGGCCTCGTCCAGCACCTCCTCCATCGCGTTCTCGTTGGGGTGGGAGATGATCCCCCGGCAGCCCTCGCAGCCGTCGCCGTAGGTGGGGCAGATGGCCCCGCAGCCGGCCCGCGTCACCGGCCCCATGCAGATGCCGCCCATGTGGAAGATGCAGACGTTGCCCTTCAGTTTGCACTCCACGCAGACGGGGTAATCGGGGACCGGCGGCTTCTTGCCCACCAGCAGGGCCTTCACCACCTCCACGAATTCCTCCCGGTCAATGGGACAGCCGGGGACGACGGCGTCCACTTTGACGACGGCGCTGAGAGGCCGGGCCGCGTAGGTCTCGTACCAGTCGGCGTGCTCGCCGTAGACGTAGCGGCGGACCTCCTCCGGGGGCTGGAGATTCTTCAGCGCGTTGACGCAGCCGGTATCGGCGCAGGCGCCCAGCGCGACCAGAATCTTCGCCTGCTCCCGGATGCGCTTCAGCCGCTCCTCGTCCTTCGGACGGGTGATAGAACCCTCCACAAAGGCGATGTCAAAATCCCACCCGTCCAGAGTGGCGGCCTCACGGAAGTTGACAATCTCCACCGCATCCAGCAGGTCCAGGTGGGTCTGCAGGGAGTCCACCACCGTCAACTGGCATCCTTCGCAACTGGCGAAATCAAAGAACGCCACTTTGGGCTTCCCATTCTGCGACTTGCGACCTGCGACTTGCTCCTTGTGACCTGCAACTTGCTCCTTGCTCATCACAGTGCCTCCGGGATGTTCTTGATCTGGGCATAGGTGAAGACGGGGCCCTCTTTGCAGCAGTAGAGGTTGTTGATCTGGCAGTGGCCGCACTTGCCCACCCCGCACTTCATCCGCCGCTCCAGGGAGAGGTAAATCTGGGTCTCCGGGATGCCCTTGCCCAGCATTTCCATAAGGACGAAGCGGTACATAATCGGCGGCCCGCAGGTCACGGCGACGGTGTTGCGGGGGTCCACGGTGATTTTCGGGAACAACGTGGTGATGACGCCGATGTTCCCGGTCCAGGTCTCGTCGCCCCGGTCTACGGTGACGTGGAATTCCACGTCGTCGCGGGCGGCCCATTGCTCCAGTTCGTCCCGGAAGAGGAGTTCCGCCGGGCGCTTGGCACCGTAGAGGATGATGACGCGGCCGAAGGAGCCCCGTTCGTCCAGGACCTGGTTGATGAGGGAGCGCAGGGGGGCCAGTCCCAGGCCGCCGGGAGCGAAGAGCAGGTCCCGGCCGCGCATCTGCTCAATGGGGAAACCGTGGCCGAAGGGGCCGCGGATGCCCACCACGTCGCCGGGCTTCATCCGGTGCAGGGCACCGGTCACATCGCCCATGCGGCGGACGCAGAGTTCAAAATGGCCGTTGGACCGGCTGGGAGAGGAAGAGACGGAAATGGGGGCCTCGCCCACGCCGGGGATGGAGAGCATCACGAACTGGCCCGGCTGATGGCCCAGACTCCCCCCGTCCGGGAACTCCACCACGAACAGTTTCTCCAGTTCCGTCATCGGACGGACGTCGGCCAGGCGGGCCATTCTGGGGGCGTAAATGGAATCCGTCATCGGGCTACCTCCTGTGCTGAGAGGCGTGGATGGCGTTAAAGGTGTCCACGATGTTGATGTGGGTCAGGCAGGCGCGGATGCAACGGCCGCAGCCCACGCAGCCCAGTTTGCCGAAGCGCTCGTAGAGCCACTTCCCCTTGCGGAACATGCGGTGGCGCTGACGGGCCGCGCGCGCCTCCCGGAAGTTCTCCCCGCTGGCGACCCGGGCGAACTCGTCCAACTGGCAGGAGTCCCACCGGCGCAGGCGGACCGCTTCCTTCAGGCTCAGGTCGGGGGAGTCAATGACGTTGAAGCAGTAGCAGGTGGGGCAGACGTTGGTGCAGGAGCCGCAGGAGAGACAGCGGTCGCCCAGTTCGGCCCAGATGGGGTGGTCGTAGGCCGTCGCCAGCAGCGAGGGGAGTTCGGCGGCATCAAAGTTCAGCCGGTGCTGGAAGCGGGGCCACTTGGCGCTCATCACCTCGTTGAGCCGCCGGACGTCAGCATCGGCGGCGGGGCGGGCCTGGGCGTACTTCGCCAGCAGGGCCTCCCCGGCCTCCGTGCCCACGTGGACCGTGTAGGCGTCGCCGATGTCGGTCAGGTGCAGGTCGTAGCCCTCGTCCGCCGTCCAGGTGCCCATGCTCTTGCAGAAGGAGTGCTCGTCGCAGGGTTGCAGGCACTCTATGCTGATGATGAGCGTCTGCTTGCGGCGCTCCAGGTAATGGGCGTCGGGGAAGTCGGCGGAGAAGGCCCGGTCCAGGAGTTCCAGGGCATGCAGGTCGCAGGTGTGCATACCGAAGATGACCGTCGGCTCTACTTCCAGGACCGGCTCCACGCTGAACCCGCCGTCCAGATGGAAGACGGCAATCCGTTCCTGGGGTGGCTGCAGGGCCACTTTGGGGGAGAGAATGGAGATGTTGTAGTCCAGGCGCATCTCGGCGGGGTCGTAGAGGGGCTCAAAGGCGAACTGCGGCCCCTTTGCCTTCGGCCCCCAGACACGGTAATCCGCCATTAGCGCGCGGACCATGTCCGGAACCTGTTCTTTGGGTAAGACGCGGAGACGCATGCAGATACCTCCTTGAACGTATTTACCTACCACAAAGTGCACAAAGTACTCACAAAGGACACAAAGGGATAAAAAACATAACTACCTCCCAGGGAGCCCCCGGGCAAGCACTATCAAAGACGCGGCGAAGGCATGCCCCTGTAGCGCAGGCCGCCAGGCCTGTATTCGCAGGCTAAAGCCTACGCTACATTATCTGCAAACGATTCAGGGTAGGTAATTACTAAAAAACATCCTTTGTGCCCTTTGTGTGGCCTTCGTGTCCTTCGTGGTTTTTATGGAATGGTTCTCTGGCAGGCAGTTACTTTCTAACAGAGTAGGCTCACTTCTTTTCGCGCGACAAAAACCAGACTGCATCCCGGCAGAGCCAGCGGGATGTGCTCTTCGGCGCGGGCCAGGGCCCGAAAGAGCCCCAGGATGGCCGGGGGGACATCCCGTTGGTGAAGCCAGGGGCTGGGGATCAGGTTGGTCAGCGAGTGAACCGTCCAGTTTTTCAACACCCTCAACCCCAACCGCCGCAACTCCCGCTGAAGACCCCGGCGGGTAAAGAGGGTCAACTGCAGAACGGCGTCTTCAAACGGGTAATCCACAGTCACCGGCGCGGAGGACGGGGGCCGAACCAGCGCCAGGGCCTGCTTCCAGGGCATCCTGTACCGGCGCCCTCCCGCCATCGCGTCCGCCAGAGTCCAGATCAGGTCCCCGTTCCAGCGCCCCTCCGCTTCCAGGAACACCGTGCCCCCGGGCTTCAGCACCCGCGCCATCTCCCCCAGGACCCGGGAGTATTCTGGAACCAAACTGAGAATGCTCCCGCAGCAGTTGATGTGGTCAAAGGACTCGTCCCGGAACGGGAGAGAACGGGCATCCGCCACCGTAAAGGCCGGGGGAACGGGCACCCCCGGCCCCGTGCCGTTCAGGGTCTCCTGAATCCAGCGGTTGTACGAACGGACAAAGGGGAACGGCGCCGGGATAGTGAGAAGAGCCGCTCGCTCCCGGGGGAACCGGGCCGCTTTTTCCTGCGCGAACCGGATCATCTGGGGGGAAAGGTCTATTCCCGTCACCCGGGCCCCGAAGGCAGCGTACAGGAAAGACTGGAACCCGGTGCCGCACCCCACATCCAGAACGGTCGGCGGCGCGTACGGTCGGATGATGTTGTGAACGATCAGCGTATGCAGGCGGGTAAAGAGCCACGCGTACCAGGGGAACTCCCGGATTTCGTCGTACTCCCCCGCCAGCCCATCAAAGACGACCCCCGCTCTGGCCGATGGTGGCTCAGCGCTTTCCTCCATGTCTTCCCCCCTGAGAGCGCCGATATTCTACCATGTCCGGCTGAACGGTCAAGTACCTGATGCCAGGGGAAAACCGATGACATCCGTCTGTATCACCGACGGCCCGTCTCCCGGGCCGGGGTTCGGGTCGCCTCCAGTGCCACCCAGTCGTCCATCTGTCTCCGCCCGATGACCGTCAGGCCGGCCCGCTCAAACGCATCCCGGACTTCCTCCTCCTGTCCGACTAACAGGCCGGCCGCGACGAGGCGCCCTTCCGGCGCCAGACGCCGGGCCAAGCCCCCCTCCGCCATCTCCACCAGCACCCCGGCCAGGATGTTGACCGCCACCACGTCAAACCTTCCGACAGCCTGGGCCAGCGACCCCCGGGCCACGCGCACCCGGTCGGCGACGCCGTTGCGGTGGACGTTCTCCCGGGCCACCGTGACTGCCTGGGGGTCCGTATCCAGAGCCAGCACCCGCCCGGCCCCCAGTTTGGCCGCCGCGATGGCCAGAATCCCCGAACCCGTCCCCAGGTCCAGCACCCGCGCGCCGGGATGCACGGTGTCCTCCAACGCCAGAAGGCACATCTGCGTGGTCGGATGGGTGCCGGTGCCGAAGGCCATTCCCGGGTCCAGTTCTACCACGACCTCCTCCCCCGAGGGAGTGTATGGCAGCCAGGACGGACGGATGACCAGGCGCCGGCCCACGTGCAGGACGGTCAGGTGTTGTTTCCAGGCCTCCGCCCAGTCCGTCTCGGCGACGAGGCGGAAGACCGGAGCGGGCAGGGGGAGAATCTGGCCCAGGTGCCAGAGGGCCTCCTCCACCCGACGGCGGGTCTGGGGGAGTTCCGCGTCGGCCGGAAGATAGGCGCGGACGGTGATGATGCCGGTCCCGAAGCCCTCCGGTCCGGCCTCCAGCGCCACACCCCGGGGCGCGAAGCGGCTCAGCACCTCCGCCACCGCCTCCGCCCCCTCCCCCGTCGTCTCCACACTGACTTCCAGCCAGTCCATTTCACTAAGGACGACAGACGACAGACCACAGACGACAGACCACAGACCACAGACCACAGACGACAGACCGCAGACCACAGACCACGGACGACGGACGGTGGTCCGTGGTCAGTGGTCCGTGGTCAGTGGTCATCGGTCACAGAAAAGACCTCCTTTCCGAAACGGGAGGCCCGGTAGGTGAAATAGGTACGAGGGCGGAAATATTCGGATAGGGGGTAAACCAGAGGCGTAATCCCCTCCCCCGTCTCTACTGCTACCTCAAAGGCGGCTTCGGCGCAGGCCTCCCGCAGAGATTCCCGACCGTTGAAAGAGAAAACCAGCACATCCACGTCACTTTCTGGACGGGACTCTTCCTTAGCCACGCTACCAAAGAGGACAATCTTGGCCACCTGCGCTCCGCAGGGGCCAGATAGTAACTTCTGGGTGAAGCGGTTCAGCGCCTCCCACTTCCGTCGGGTATGCTCGTCCATTGCCTCAGTTCTTTTCCTCTAACGCCTGTCGGGCGTCCTGGTATCCCAGGTCAATCAGTTCCCGGCTGGTGCGAGGATCGTAGCGGAGAATCTGCAGGAGGCCAATCTCCCGGCTGGGGACAATCACCCGACACCGGATGTAGCGATGCTTCTCGTCCATTTGCTGGGCCACCAGTTGGTTGATCCGCTCCAGTTGCTTGATGTCATTTTCAAACGTCGCGCTGAGGGCCAGGTCCAGCATCACCGCGAACGCCTGCCAGGGCCAGCGGGGCGGGGGGATGTACCGCTCCCCCACCGGGGAGAGCAGGACCACGTAGACCTCGTCAGCCCCGGCGTCAATGGCTACCGACAGCGGCGTGTTGGCCATCACCGCTCCGTCCCAGTAGTGATAGTCCCCAATGCGGGTCCAGGGGTAGACCAGCGGGATGGAACAACTGGCCAGGACATGGGCGGGCGTAATCTCTACCTCCCGGTTGTCAAAGATGCGCAGGTCACCCTTTTCCACTTCCGTCGCGGTGATGAGCAGCCGCTTCTCGGTCCGAGCCAGGGCGTCAAAATCTATGAACCGGTGGAGCGTACGGGCCCAGGGGGAGGTGTCGTAGATGGACCGCCAGGGGCGCAACCGCCAGAAGCGCTGGATGTCCCGGGTCCGGGTGGAGAGCCAGGCCGTCTCCAGGTCCCGCGCCGTCTTCCCCGAGGCGATGGCGGCGGCGTTGATGGCGCCGATAGAGGTGCCGACCAGGATGTCGGGAATCAACCCGGCTCCCTCCATGTACTTGTAGACGCCGCACTCGTAGGCGCCCCGCCCGCCCCCACCCGAGAGCACCAGGGCCCGGACGGGTTTCTCCTTCGCTCCCCAGAGCCATCGTTGTTCGGTGTCCATGTCCCCCCTCCAACGGTGGAGCACTCAGAACGGGTTTTTATGACAGCGGCCTGCGGCCGCCATCCCCTTCCCTCTGTGAGAATCAGCGCCTTCGGGGAAGCAGCGCCGGATAGGCCGTCACCAGACGGTAGGCCTCTTCCAGGTCCTGTCGGGTGAGCAGGCCCAGGAACGTGCCCGCATCCACCACCGGTACCACCTCGGCCCCCCATTCGCTCATCTGCTGCTGGATGTCAAAAAGGTCGTCTTCCGGGCTGGCAATCGGGAAGTCCCGCTGCATCACTGCATGGATGGGGACCTGGGGGCCGTATTCTCTCAATCCCCGCAGCACACCCGTGCGGGTCAGCATCCCCACCAGCCGGCCTTCCTCACAGACGGGAAAGTCGGACTGGAAGCCCTCCAGCATCAGGTCCACGGCACGGCTGAGCGGGTCTTCCGGGTGAACCGCCTGGGGAGAATGAGAGTAGGCCTGACGGACCCGCAGCCCGGCCAGCGCCGTTTTGAGTTGGACCAGGCGCCCCTCCTGGGTGGCGCCAGCATAAACGAAGAGGGCCACCAGGATGAGAAAGACATCCCGGCCCAAGAGCCCCAGCAATCCCAGCATCCACGCCAGCCCCTGCCCCACGCGCACAGCCAGAGCGGTAGCGCGGCCGTAGGGCATCACTGTCGCCAAGATCGCCCGCAACACCCGCCCACCGTCCATCGGGAAGGCCGGGAGGAGGTTGAACCCCGCCAGAAACAGGTTGGTGATAGCCAGGTAGGGCAGCAGGTAAGACCAGGAGAGCGTTCCGCCGGACGAAAGGGCGCGCAGAAAATCGGTCCATATCCGCAGGGGGAAAAGGAACAGTGTGAGGAACGCCAGACCGACACCGATGATCCCGCTGGTCACCGGCCCGGCCAGCGCCATCAGCAACTCCTGATAGGGACGGTCCGGGATACGTTCCATCTGGGCCACCCCGCCCAGAGGGAGCAGAGTGATTTCGTTGACGCGCCCGCCGAACTGAATGGCGAACAGACTGTGGGCCAGTTCGTGGAGGACCACGCAGATGAAGAGAAGCAGGGTCACCACCACCCCGAATAGTGCCCCCTGCCACATGTTGCTCTGTCCACGCCCGAATTGGACAGCCGCCCACAGGAGAATCAGGGGAAAGGTGATGTGAATCCGGATGGGAATGCCCTTAATGGTCACAAGTTTCAAAGAACCCATAATGAGTCCTTTCGTCAACGTTCCAGGCACCAGCGGTCAGCCCGGAAGATGTTTGTCGGTATAACTATAGCATACTCCGGGCCGGGTGTCAAAAGGGAACGAGAGACTCAGCGAATCTCTGATTCGCTGAGTCTCTCATTTTTGAATCCGGTCCCCCAGGATGTTCGCCGCCAGGACGGTGAGGGTGAGGGTCAAACCGGGGAAGGTGGCAATCCAGGGAGCAACCCGCAGGTAAGAGCGCCCGTCGTCCAGCATGGCTCCCCATTCCGGCGTGCCCGGGGGCGCGCCCAATCCCAGAAAGTTCAGCGATGCCCCGCTGAGCAATACGCGGCCCAGTTGGGTCAGGGCGAAGGCGACCAGGGTCGGAGCGGCATTGGGGAGGATGTGGCGGATCGCAATCCGCCATGGACTGGCCCCGACCGCCCGGGCCGCTTCAATGTACGGCTGAGCCCGGATGGCCCGTGCGGTGGTCCGGGTGACACGGGCATAAGGAGCCGCGGCCGAAAGTCCCACCCCGATGGCCGCCGGGATCAGCCCCGGCCCCAGAATCGCCACCACGGTCATCGCCAGCAGCAGCCCTGGAAACGCCAGCCACGCATCCAGGAAGCGCATCAGCACCGCGTCCACCGTTCCTCCCCGGCTTCCCGCCAGCAAACCGATGGGGAGGCCCAGCCCTACCGTCAGCGCCAGAGCAATCCCTCCCATGGTCAGGGTCCAGCGGCCGCCCCAGAGGATGCGCGTCAGCACGTCCCGCCCCAGAGAATCCGTTCCCAGCAGTCTGCCCGGACCAGGCGGGAGCATGGCACGCGAAGGGTCAGCGGCCATCGGTCCTATCGGGGCCAGGTGGGGAGCCATCACGGCCCCGAGGATGACCGCCCCCAACCAGAGAAGCGCCAGCCATACCGCTGGCTGGCGTCCGGGGGAAGGCCGGCGGGAGGCGGCCTGAAGTTGGGGAATGGTCAGGAGACAGGGGGCCCGCATCAGCGTGCCTCGGATTGACGCAGCCGGGGGTCCAGCCAGGCGTGGCAGAGGTCGGCCAGGAGACTGGTCATCAAATATGCCAGGGCACCGACCAGGGCGACCCCCCGGACCACCGGCAGGTCCCGCCAGAGAATGGCCTGGACCGTCAGGCGCCCCAGCCCCTCCCGTGTGAAGACCGATTCGGTCACCACGGCGCCGCCCAGCAGGAAGCCGAACTGCAGGCCGATCAGGGTAACCACCGGCCCCGCCACAGGACGCAGGACGTGGATGAGGATGATTCGCCAGAGGGGGATGCCGCGCGCCTGGGCGGCCAGGATGAACGGCATCCGTAAAATCTCCACCACCTGGGTCCGCACCAGGCGCGCGATGGAGCCGGAAAGACTGAAGCCGAGGGTCAGGGCGGGTAGAATCAGATGGCGCACGTCGCCCCAGCCGGAAGAGGGAAGCCAGTGCAGGTAGAGGGAGAAGAGCAGAATCAGCAGGAGGCCGGACCAGAAAACAGGGGTAGAGAAGCCGACGGCCGCGACCGCCATGGCCAGGGTGTCCAACCACGTATCCCGATAAAGGGCGGCCAGCAGTCCCAGCCCGACCCCGAGGACGATGCCCACCAGGCCAGATGCCAGGGCCAGTTCCACCGTCGCGGAGAGCCGTTCCAGGATCATCCGGCCCACGGAACGCCCCTGCAGCCAAGACGTTCCCAGGTCGCCCCGGGCCAGGTCGGTCAGGTAACGGACGTACTGGATGGGAAGGGGGTCATCCAGGCCCAGTTGGGCCCGACGGTGAGCGATTTCTTCGGAGGAGGCGCCGGAGGCGGCCAGAAGGGTCTCCGCCGGGTCTCCCGGCGTCAGTTGCATGGCCACGAAGGCCAGCGTTGCCGCCAGCCAGAGGACCAGGACGGCCTCCAGCAGCCGCCGCAATCCATATCCGAACATCGTCCTTCAGGGGCGCGCGGCGCAAGATGCATCCTGCGCTGCTGGGTGG
>JAPYWT010000243.1 GCA_028276215.1 Thermoflexus sp.
GCCCCCCCCCCAACCGCCCTCTCATCTACTTCCCCAGGGTCACGTCAATCAGCCAGGGGAACCAGCCCCGGGCGTCAAAGCGCAACCCCTGAACCCGCTGGTTGACCCCGTTCAGGTTCACGTAGTCACGGATCGGGAGAACCAGCGCCTGCTCCATCACGCGCCGCTGGACCTGGCTGTAGTCAGCGGCCCGTTGCTGACGGTCAGAGGTCCTCATCCCCTCCATCAACCACCCGTCCATCTCCGGGTCGTTGACTTTGGACCAGTTCATGCTCCCCTGGGAGTGGAAGAATTGGCGGAGGACGTCCGGGTCGCTCCCGGAACTCTGGAAGGGCATCAGGTGATGGCGGCCTTCCCGACCGATCTGCAGGGCCTCCGGATAGCGGACCGTCTGGGCGTTGACCCGGATCCCCAGGTCAGTCCACTGAGCGATCAGTAATTCGCCGATGGTGGGGAGGTAGCCCCAACTCATCAGGTAGAGGTCCAGTACCAGGGGTTGCCCATCTTTATCCCGAATGCCGTCTCCGTCGCTATCTTTCCATCCCCGTTCTTCCAGGAGAGCCCTGGCGCGGGCAGGGTCGTAGGGGTAGTACTGGCAGACCGAGGGGTCGTAGCCGAAGGTAACCGCCGCCAGGGGGCCACAGGCCACCGGAGAGGTATCCTTGAAGACAGCAGAGATGATGGCCTGTCGGTCGGTACCGTAGAGAATGGCCTGCCGGACGGCTAAGTCATCCAGCGGAGGACGGGCAGTGTTCATAAAGAACATCAGCGAGGAACCAGGGATCGCGACCGCTTCTATCCGAAAGCGGGGATCATCCTTCAGGCGAACGGCGTCCTGCGGGGGAATCTCCCCCATCACGTCCGCCTCTCCGGATTCCAGCGCCGGGGAGCGGGTGGCGGGGTCGGTGAAGAAGCGGAACTCCACCTCCTCCAGTTGGGCCGTCCTGTGCTGGTAGACAGAGGGTCCCCAGGCGTAGTCCGGATTGCGCCGCAGTATCAGATGGCCGCTGGGGACGTACTCCGCGAAGATAAACGGCCCGGTACCCACCTGGTGCACCTGGTACTCGTTCCCCCACTGCTGCACAGCCGTCGGGGAAGCCATTGCCAGGTAGACCTGGCTCAGGGAGTCCAGAAGCGGCGCGAAGGGCTCCTTCAGGACGATGCGGACAGTGTACTCGTCCACCACCTCCGTCCGTTCGTAGGGCCCCAGCATGAAACGGGCCTTCTGAGAGGCCAGGTCGGGGCTGGTGATACGGTCCAGGTTGAAGCGGACCGCTTCGGCGTTGAAGGGGGTGCCGTCGTGAAACTTCACCCCCCGCCGCAGGTAGAAGGTGTAGACGCGGCCATCCTCCGAGACCTCCCACTTCTGGGCCAGTCCGGGGACGAACTCCCCCGTCTTTGGATCCTGATAGACCAGGGTATCGTAGACGGAGGTCAGAGGGATCCCCAGTTCCGCCGAGGCATTAATGTGGGGGTCAATCCCGGTGGGGGCCAGGGTGAGGCCGTAGACGATGCGGCCTTCCGGTCGGGGCGTGCAGCCTGTCGCCAGTGCTGCCGCCAGCAGCAGAAAGATGAGAAGACGTCGCATGGTTTACCTCCCTTTCAGGGTAGGATAAGGTGGTGGAATTATACCACGTCTGTTGATCTTGACAAGAAAAATCGGAGGTAACTGTTCAGCCTCACCCCTCCCCCAGCGGCATCGCCGCTGCCGCCGCAGGCCTCGGCCCGAAGGGCCTTCGGCCCGAGGGCGGCGGGGGTGGGGTGAGGAAGCCTGATCGGAGTCCCTGAAAGCCCATCCCGGAGCACTCCATTTGACGGAGCCCCTGTTTAAGGTTATAATCGCCTTGGACAGTTGGGATGAACACAGAAAACCCTGTCATCACGGAGACAACCGATGAGCCAGCCCGTTATCCTTTTTACCCGCGGGGTTCCCCCCGCCGAATCGTTCCCGAAAGAGAAACTGGCCAAATGTGCCACCGCCGCGCTGACGGAGTACGGAGATGAGGTCCTGCAGTACGCTCCGGCCCGGGGCTTTCGTCCCCTGCGCGCGCTCATCGCCGGAGAAACCGGCGCCCACGAAGACCAGGTCATCCTGGGGCAGGGCTCCCTCCAATTGCTGGACCTGCTGGCCCGCATGCTGGTCCGCCCCGGCGACGTCGCCTATACGGAAGAGCCCTCCTACGACCGGGCCATCACCGTCCTGCGGCGGGCTGGGGCACGGGTCGTTGGCATCCCCCTCCATGATGATGGGCCGGACGTGGAGGCCCTGGAGGAACGACTGCGGGGCGGCGAGCGCCCCGTCCTCTTCTACCTGGTCCCCGACTTCCAGAACCCCAGCGGGTCCGTGATGGCGGCCCGGAAACGGCAGCGGGTCGCCGAACTGGCCCGACAGTACGGGTTCTGGGTGGTGGAAGACCTCCCCTACCGCCGCCTCCGCTACCGGGGCACGGACCTCCCCACCCTGCGGGATTTCGCCCCGGAGCGCGTCGTGCAGATGTCCTCCTACAGCAAACTCATCAGCCCGGGGCTGCGGGTCGGTTACGCCATCGTGCCCCCTGACCTGACCGAACCGCTGGTGAAGATGGCGGAGGACACTTACATCAACGCCAGTTACCTGAATCAGGCCATCGTGTACGAGTTCATCCGCCGGGGCTGGCTGGAGTCCCATCTGGAGTATCTGAAGTCGCTGTACCGCCCCCGGCTGGAGGCCCTGCTGGATGCGCTGGACCGGCATCTGAGCGGAAGAGGCCGCTGGCATCGGCCCGACGGCGGCTTTTTCGTGGGACTGCACCTCAACGGCGCGGTGCGGGCAGAGGACCTGCTCCGGCGGGCCCAGGAGGCCGGGCTCCGGCTGACCGACGGTCGGGGCTTCTTCGCCAACGGCGGCGGCGACGGCTTCGTCCGCCTCCCCTTCTGCGCGCTGACGCCGGAGGAAATCCGGGAGGGAATCGGACGGCTGGCACGGGTGGTACCTGACTGACGGAATGGACACTCTCTGGCAGTTCCCGCCCTACCTCTGGCCGCTGGTCGGGGCCGGGGCGCTGGCCCTCGCCCTGGCCCTTTTCGCCTGGCGGCGGCGCCCCGCACCCGGGGCCGGCCTGCTGGCCCTGCTGATGCTGGCTGTGGCGGAATGGACCGGCTGCTATGCCCTGGAACTGGCCACCCGGGAGCGCTCCTTCGCGTTCTCCTGCGCCCGGATGGGGTATCTGGGCATTGTCACCGTGCCAGCGGCCTGGCTGGCCCTGGTGCTCCAGTACACGGGGCGGGAGAACTGGCTGGCCCGCCGCCGCTGGCTCCTGCTGACGGTAGAACCCGCCCTCACCTGGCTGGCAGCCCTGACGAATGACCTCCACGGCCTCCTTTGGAGCCAGTTTGAAAGGGTTAACCAGGGACCTTACACTTTGACCAGCGTCACCCACGGGGCATGGTGGTGGGTTCACTTCGCGTATTCCTACCTGCTTCTCCTCTTTGGCGCCATCATCCTTGTGCGGGAACTGCTTCGCGCTTCGCCCCCCTTTCGGGGGCAAATCCTCGCTCTGTTATCCGGTGCCCTTTTGCCCTGGCTGGCGAACGCGCTCTACATCTTTGGCCTGAACCCCCTCCATCCCGTAGACCTGACGCCCTTGGCGTTCACCCTCGCGGGCCTGGTGATGCTCCTGGCCCTCCTTCGCTTCCGGCTACTGGACATTGTCCCTATTGCGCGCAACGTCGTCGTGGACGGGATGGCCGACGGGGTGATTGTCCTGGACACGCAGAACCGGATTGTGGACCTGAATCCCGCCGCCCGGCAAATCATCGGCCGTCCCCCCGCGGAGGTCATCGGACGGCCCATCCAGGAACTCGTCGCCGGGCGGCCCGACCTGATAGAACGGTACCACGACGTCCCGGAGGCCCAGGCAGAGATTACCCTGGGGGCGGGTGAGGGACAGCGCATTTACCAGATGCGCATCTCCCCCCTCTACGACCCGCGCGGCCGGTTCAACGGCCGGGTGATCGTCCTTCGGGAAACCACCACCCTCCGGCAGGCAGAGGAGGCGCTCCGCCAGCGGGACGCCATTCTGGAAACGGTGGCCTACGCCGCTGACCGCTTCCTCCGGATGCCGGACTGGGAACGGGAGATACCGGCCATCCTGGCCCGCCTGGGCGAGGCCACCGGCGTCAGCCGGGTCTACATCTTTGAGAACCACCGGGGGCCGGACGGGGAACTGCTGACCAGCCAGCGCTACGAGTGGGTTGCCCCCGACGCCACGCCCCAGATAGATAATCCGGACTTGCAGAACTTCCCCTTCGCTCGGGCAGGCTTCACCCGCTGGGTGGAAACCATGAGCCGGGGCGAGGCGATCTATGGCCTGGTGCGCACCTTTCCCGAAAGCGAACAGGAGGTCCTGGCCGCGCAGGACATCCTTTCTATCGCCGTGGTGCCGGTCTTCGTGGGAAGAGAATGGTGGGGATTCATCGGCTTTGACGAGTGTCGGTTTGAGCGCACCTGGACCCCGGCGGAGATAGACACCCTGCAGATGGCGGCCAATATGCTGGGGGCGGCCATCTACCGCTCCCGCGTCCACCATCAGTTGGAGGACCAGGCCCATTTCCTGGCCCTGCTGAACGAGATCACCCGCATCGCCATCGGCACCACCGACTTCCAGAACATGCTCCAGGCCCTGGCCGACCGGCTGGGGGAACTCTTCGGGGCCGACGGCTGTTACATCACCC
>JAPYWT010000340.1 GCA_028276215.1 Thermoflexus sp.
TCTCCACGCCGTCTGCGCCGGTACAGAGAATTGCTCTCTGATCCGATAGTTGTGGAGACGTTGCTCTTAATGTAGGGGCTACGAGTTCTTACAAAAATTATACCTCAAAAGTCCTTCTTGTCAAGATCAGCGGTGACTGTCACCTATAAGGCGATGGCAGTTGCCACTCTCCCAACATGTGATAAAATCCTACACGCTCTGCGCCCTGCGACCTGTGACCTGCGACCTGTGACCTGCGACCTGCGACATGCGCCCTGCGACATGCGCCCTGCGACCCGCAATGAACCTGCAACCTGCCATCCTGAATCTCATAGACCTGGCCCTGGCCGAGGACATCGGTCCGGGGGACGTCACCTCGGAGGCGGTGCTCCCGCCGGACCTCCGCCTCCGCGCCCACATCGTTGCCAAACAGGCGGGGGTGGTGGCGGGACTCCCCGTCGCCGAGGCCGTCTTCCGGCGGGTGGACCCGTCCGTCCACTTCACCCCGCGCGTCGGGGACGGCGCGCGGGTGGAGGCCGGGACGGTCCTGGCAGAGGTGGAGGGACCGGCCCGGAGCCTGCTGGCGGCGGAGCGGACCGCCCTGAACTTCCTCCAGCGCCTCTCCGGCATCGCCACCCTCACCCGCCGCTTCGTGGACGCCGTCGCCGGAACGCGCGCCGTCATCCTGGATACCCGCAAGACCCACCCCGGCCACCGCGCCCTGGAGAAGTACGCCGTCCGCATGGGCGGCGGGCAGAACCACCGCATGGGCCTCTACGACATGGTCCTCATCAAAGATAACCACATCGCCGCCGCAGGCTCCATCACCGAAGCGGTCCGGCGGGCCCGCGCCGCTCACCCCGAACTGCCCATAGAGGTGGAGGTCAAAGACCTGGACGAACTCCGGGAGGCGCTGGAACTGCCGGTGGACCGGATTATGCTGGACAACTTTGACCTGGAGGCCATCCGCGCGGCGGTCCGGATTGCTGCCGGACGGGTGCCGCTGGAGGTCTCCGGCGGCGTAACGCTGGAGCGGGTGGCGGAACTGGCCGCGACGGGGGTGGACTACATCTCCGTCGGCGCGCTGACCCACTCCGCCCCCGCGCTGGACATCAGTATGGACGTAGTAGACAAGTAGACAGGGATACAAGGGGGAAAGGGAATGGAGAGCATCGTTTACTTTGCGACCGCCCGGGCGACCCGGTGGGATTACCAGTACAGCCTCGCCGCCCGGCTGGAGCGGATGCTGAAGCGGTTGGACTTGGGGAGCCGGATTGAGAAGAACGAGTACGTCGCCATCAAGACGCACTTCGGCTCCGACGGGGCCCACCGGATTGTGCGGCCCCTCTTCCTGCGCAAAGTCGCCGACGCGGTGAAGGCCGTCGGCGGCAAACCCTTCGTCTGCGACACGGTGCGCATCAACGGCTGGGACTACCTGGAAGTCGCCAACCAGAACGGGATCAACCCCCAGTCCGTTGGCTGCCCGGTCATCCTGGCCGACGGCCTCTTCGGCTGCGACAGTATAGAGGTCCCCGCCGGCCCCATCCTGGGCTCCGTCCGCATCGCCTCCGCCATCTACGACGCCCCGGCGATGATCGTCGTCTCCCACTGCAAAGGGCACATTGAGGCCGGGTACGGTGGGGCGATCAAGAACCTGGCGATGGGCGGGGTGGCGGGCCGTCACCGCAGCGGCGATTGGCGGCAGGCGCGCGGCCATCTCCACGCCGCCGGCCCCGAGTCCACTCTGGAGCGCTACCCGGAACTGTGCATTATGTGCCTGCAGTGCCTCCACGTCTGTCCGACGGGGGCCATTTCGGAGGTGGACGGCACCCTGGTGACGGACGACGAGAAGTGCTGGCGCTGTGGGCGCTGCGAACGGGTCTGCCCGGAGGGGGCCATCCGGCTCCAGAAGCGGGGGCGGGATGAGTTCCAGGCCGCCCTGGCCGAGGCCGCGCAGGCCGTCCTCTCCACCTTCCGCCCGGGCAAGGTCGTCTTCCTGAACTTCGCGCTGGAGGTACAGCCCGAATGCGACTGTATGCCGATGGCGGACACCCCCGTGGTGCAGGACCAGGGGATTTTCGGCGGGGACGACATTGTGGCGGTGGAACAGGCAACGCTGGACGCCATTAACCGCGCCCTGCCGTTGCCCCAGTCCGCTGCGGCTGACCGGGGGGTTCAGCCCGGCCAGCGGGTCCTGGCGGAGACGCTGGGGATAGACGGGCAGTTGCACGTGGATGCGGCGGCCGCGCTGGGGATGGGCCGCCGGGAGTACCGGCTGGTGGAGGTCTGAGACGAACGAAAAACGCGCACCACGACCTGAGTCGTGGTGCGCAGTGGGAGGGGAGCAGTGGTGCGGGGGGCCGCTTACGACCTGCTCATCGTCTGCTGAAACAATCGCATCAATCGCGCCTTGCGTCGGGCGGCGTTGTTCTTGTGGATAATGCCCTTCTCCGCGGCCTTATCCAGCGCGCTGTAGGCCCGACGGATGGCCTCCTGGGCCTCTTCCGGCCGGCCGGAGAGGATGGCCAGGCGGGCCTTTTTGACCATCGTGCGAGCGCGCGTCCGGAACACCTGATTGCGGAGCCGCCGACGCTCGTTTTTACGCATATTTTTGATCGCCGACTTCGTGTTTGCCAACGCTTCCCTCCAGGATTCAGATGCGGGTATATTCTACCGCAATTTGCCGGATTTGTCCAGCGCGTTTCGCAGCGACCTACATGGCCGCCCGGCGCAGCATAGACACCAGCCATAAGCGCGCCGGATGCTCCACCCGCTCCAGTTCGGCGATGACTCTCTCCACGTCGTAGGCCACCCGCCGCAGGGTGACGGTGCACTCCGGGCCGCTGAAGTCCAGAATCGCGTATCCGGCGCGGGGGTCGCCATCCAGCGGCAGGCCGACGCTCCCCCCGTTGACCAGCCGCACTCTGCCCACCTCCCGGTCCAGCGGGCGATGCGTGTGCCCGTAGACCAGAAGGCGCGCGTCCAGGCCGGTCAGGTGGGGGAGAATCTGCTCGTCGGGCGTGTCGGGAAAGATGTTGGTCTCGTCGTCGCCGGGGACGGCATGGACGGCCACAACGCGGCCGTAGCCGGAGATGTCCGTCTCCAGCCGTGTCGGCAGGTCGCGCAGGAACAGGTACTCCTCCCAGGCTAAACGTCCCACTGTCCAGCGGAACAGCGCGTCCCGCATCTCCAGGAAGCCGGGCATGCGGGCCCAGTCCTCCGGGGAGCGGACCGGCGCCACGGGACGGCGCCCGGTCACCAGATAACGGTCGGTGTTCCCCTGCAGGAAGGAGACATTGGGGAGGGCCCGCAGGCGGGCCAGCGTCTCCCCGGGCCAGGGGCAGAAAGCGACCAGGTCGCCCAGCACCCAGTAGAAGTCGGGCCGGCCCTGGCGTTCCAGGTCCGCCAGGACCGCCTCCAGCGCGGGCAGGTTGCCGTGGGTATCGGAAAGAACCGCCAGTCGGGTCATCGGCAGACCTCCTTCATTGTTTCTCACACAAAGACACAGAGACACAAAGATGCAGAGAATATTTTTATTTCTTTGTGCCTTTGTGTCTCTGTGTGAGGTTTTGTCTTTGTGTGAGGTTTCCAATATCGGTTTTTCTCACACAAAGACACAGAGACACAAAGATGCAGAGAATATTTTTATTTCTTTGTGCCTTTGTGTCTCTGTGTGAGGTTTTGTCTTTGTGTGAGGTTTCCAATATCGGTTTTTCTCACACAAAGACACGGAGACACAAAGATAAAA